>JAEWZA010000471.1 GCA_023395575.1 Bacillota bacterium | reverse complement strand
CACTCTTAAAAGTCGTTCTTAAGGGTTCATGTCTAGCAATTACTTCCGTTAAAGACTTAAGGAGAATATCTTTGTGAAGTGTTCCCTTCATTTTAACTGCATTTGAAATATTGAATACAGGGTTTGCTTTAGTAATTTCACTATGTAACCACATGGACTGCTGGGAGAAAGACAAAGGTATCCCCTGTCCATCCTCTGTTGATGCCCTTGGAATAGCTTCTCTGTTTATACGCGCCTCCATATTCAACTGTCTTAAAAAGCTTATAATTTCATCTTTTCTGTCTTTTATTTCAAGTAGTATTTCCTTCGTAACTGCACCTTTGGGCGCCTGATACTGGAGCGCATTATTTTCTAACCAAAGTCTTATATCAAGTTTTTTCAACTTTGATAAAAATTCAATAATAGTCATATGTCCCCTCCGTTAAATGGTTCCACCTTCAAGTTCTTCACTACATGCTGCCTCTTTTACTCCTTTTGTTGCCCAGCGGAATGTCTCAATTAATTGGGCAATACCTGCTGCTGTTGTAGTTTCAAATAGTTCTCTCATAGGAATTTGGACACCAAATCTTTTGCTGAGGTCTGTAGCAACTGCAGCTGCTATTAATGAGTGTCCTCCCAGTTCAAAAAAGTCGTCATGGATTCCAATCTTATCAAAGCCAAGAACCTCCTGCCATTTTTCTATAATGGCACTTTCTACTTCATTTGTAGGCGCTACGTAAGCTTACTCCAAATCAGGACGAGATCTTTTTTTAAGCTTTTCATTGCTTTTATCACCAAATTGTCCATCACTTCTATTTTTCTTAAGACCTACAGGAGATACATCAATTTTGGTGCAGTCACATTTTAATTCCTTACCTAACTCTTCTAATCGTTCCTTCAAAGCAAAAAATTCCTCTAGCTGTTTCTTACGTTCTTCATTGCTGTTAGCCTGATTTTGCTCATCCAGATTTAAAGTGATGGTAATAGATGCTTCCTTAAAGTCTGAATCAGTAATATTGCTGGTAATTTCCTCTTTCTTGGAAATCATTACATCAGGTTTTGATACACCCTGTTTTCCTGGCTCTATCCAATAACGCTGTCTCTCAAAAGGATAGGTAGGTAATGGAATTCTATGGCGTTTTTCTTCAGCATAGAATTGGTTCCAATCCACTCTGCCTCCAACATTCCAGAACATTCCCAAGCATTTGAATAAAGCTTCACAATCTGAAGTTCCTTCACCCTTAGCAGGCATTGAATATAAGATAGGCTGTTGAACCCCCTCATTTTTATACTTTTCTGCTTCAATGGATAGCTTATTACCAGGGCCAAGCTCTATTAGAATTTGGTCAGCATCTTTCATTATTTCATTTAAGCCGTCATTAAACCTGAAAGAACCTCTTTGACGTATCCAGTAATCAGGGCTTTCAAGCTCGCCATCTGTAATCCAGCCTCCAGTTATACACGAGATAAACGGTATATTTACTTTACCATTACTTATATTAGCTACTATTTCTGGAAGACTACTATCTTCTGAAACTGCCAGCTTCAATGCATCTTCAACAGTTAACACTCCGGATAGGCAAGCAGCAACAACCTCACCAATACCCTCTCCAATCATACAGCCAGGCTCAATCCCCCATTTCATCCATAACTGAGCTAAGGCATATTCGATAGTGAAGAGAATCCCTCTCCCTATTCTGCCATCAGATATTTGCGTTGCTGCTCTTTCCTTATTGGCCTCAGTTGGGTAAAGAATATTCCTTGTATCAGTACCTGTTATATATTGTAGAATTTCACAGCAATTATCCACTGTATTCCTAAAATTATCCTCCGTTTTGTATATCTCTGCACCCATATTGACATATTCCCCTTCCCCCGGGAACATGAACACAACTGGTTGAACTTTAGGCTTCTGAAAGTGTGTAAAAACACTTGAAGGTGACATATTTTCAAACTTGTCTATTAAATCCTTCATATCCCTACAAATCAAAACTCTACGGTGATTAAAATCCCTTCTTCCAACATGCAGTGTAAATGCAACATCTGAAAGCTTTATATCTGGATTGTTCTTGGAAAAATTTGTAATATTGCTAGTCATCTTTTCCAATGCTGTATCTGTCTTGGCTGATAAAGAAATAATCTGCCACGGTCTTTTGGAAGCTTCGGAGCATTCCATCTGAGGTGCTTCCTCTAAAATAACGTGAGTATTTGTTCCACCTATCCCAAAAGAACTAACCCCTGCTCTTAATGGAAATCCATCAGTTTTCCATTCGGCTAATCCTGTATTTACATAAAATGGGCTGTTCTCAAAATCAATTTTGGGATTTGGCTCTTCAAAATTAAGACTTGGTGGAATCACTCTATTTTGCATAGAAAGCACTGTTTTCAACACGCTTGCCAAACCACCTGCATTAACAAGATGTCCAATATTAGTTTTTACCGAGCCAATGGCACAAAATTGTTTTTTCTTTGTATAAGAGCGAAAAGCTTTTGTTAAGGCAGCAATTTCAATTGGGTCTCCAAGATCTGTACCAGTACCATGACCATCTATATAAGTAATTGTTTCAGGATTTACACCTGACATTGCAATAGCTTCTGCAATACACTCTGCTTGCCCATCAACATTTGGAGCTGTATAACTGTTTTTATGTGAACCGTCATTATTGATACCTGTTCCCTTAATAACTGCGTGAATATGGTCTCCATCTGCAATAGCATCTTCAAGCCTTTTTAATGCAACAATTGCAAGCCCGCTTCCGCTAACTGTTCCGTTTGCTTTGGAATCAAAAGCACGGCAATGACCATCAGAAGAACCAATTCCTCCTTCCTGGTAGAAAAAGGCTTCATTTCTCGAAACTTGAAAGCTCACTCCCCCAGCTAATGCAAGATCACATCCAAAATTCAATAAATTTTGGCATGCATCATGTACAGCCACAAGAGATGAGGAACACAGGGTATTTACATTAACACTTGGTCCTGTCAAGTTCATTTTATAGGATACTTTCGTAGCCAAAAAATCCTGTCCGTTTGCAAGCATAATTTTAAATGATCCTAATGTATCTACTAATCCAGGATTTGAATATAGATTTCGTATCATGTATCCGCTTAAGTTTGCACTGCCATATACAGCCACTCTTCCTGTATAAAGTTCTGAATTATACCCAGCACTTTCCAGTACCTCCCATGCCGTTTCCAAATACAGACGGTGCTGTGGATCCATGATTTCAGCTTCTCTGGCAGAATAGTCAAAGAAAGAGGCATCAAATAAATCCATTCCGTCTAAAATAGCATCTGCTGGTACAAATCTCGGATTATCCAATAAATTCTCATCTATACCCATTTTTAATAACTCTTCACGCTTAAAAAACTTTACAGACTCTACCCCATTATAAAGGTTATGCCAAAACTCCTCTAAATCCGCTGCCCCTGGGAAACGTCCACCCATTCCAATGATGGCTATAGCCCCCATTCCATCACTTTCGTCAAAACTACTTTCTTCAAAATTACTCATCTAATACCACCCCTTCTTTTGTTTTGATTCTGTCTTCTCTGTTTCATCAATTCCAGCTGTTTGTTAACTCTGCTGTTAACTTCTTCAAAAACTGGTTGCATTTCTTCTTTATTATCACTTTTTAAATAACCTGCCAATAATGCGACTGTATTGTATTTGTACAGGTCTACCACAGCAATATCTGTTTCAAACTTTTCTTTCAATTTGGTATGGAACTGTATTAATAATAGGGAATCTCCACCCAAAGCAAAAAAGTCATCTTGAATACCTACATTCTCAATTCCCAAAACCTCCTGCCAAATTTCTGCCAATTTCTTTTCTATATCACTTTTGGGACTCACATATTCATTTTCCAATTCGGGTCTTGGATGTCTTTCTTTAGAAGCTGTAGCATCTTCAACAGTATCTTTGATACCAGCTTGTTCTAAATAGTTTGATTGCTCAATAGCAGCCATAATGTCTTTCGTTGAAACAATGACTTGAGGCGTGAAGCAACCCTGAAGAATACGCCCGAATGCCTCCTGCCCTTCCGTTGGAAGAATTCCTTCATTTAATATTCCTGACTTGCTATTCAGTCTTTGCTCTGCCAACTTTCTAACGAAAGCCACTTCACCGCCTTGCTGCAATCCTGCTTGATTCCTGTTCTTGATGTTTGCAGCAGCTGTCTCATCTACCAATTTCATTGAGAAATTAGTAATTCCAATAATCCGTTTCCCATTTTCTCCCATAATATCTATATCACATGTGATGATTTCCTGAGTTGAATGGTAGCCATTTTTAAATCGGATATAGCTATAGATCTTTTCAGGCATTGTCTCTTTTATTTCAATCTTTTCATAGGTAAAAGGCAGATAATTCCCTCCAGCTGCCAGTCTTACAGCACCCGTAGCCATATCCAGCATAGCAGGGTGAATTTTGTAGCTATTGAGGTCATAAACATAGTCCTCAGCCAGTCCAAGCTCAACAAAACCGTCTGTTTCACCATGAGAGAATCTTTTAAGATTTCTCCACCTGCTTCCAAAACTAATAAATTCTTCGGATAACTTTTGCTGTTCATCAGATGAATACACTGTTTTCTCGCAGCACTTTTCTTTTAACTCCCCAATGCTAAATAGTTGACTCACTGAACCAGAAGGGCAACTAATTTTCCCTTTAGCATGTTCCAGCCAATTTTCCTTAACCTCCTGATCTCCGATTTCTTGGCTTATAATACAGAAATCATAATTTTCACCGTTTTTATTTAATAGAGTGTAGACCTTCCTTTTCTCACCTATCCTTACTGCCATAGGATTTAGGAATAGGACATCAGCTATTTGAACTTTTGTTTCTCCTGTTGTATCCTCAAATGCTGCTCTTGCCATTTCCAAGTATGTAGTTCCGGCAATGGTTGGTATTCCTAAAACAAGGTGCTCTGATAATACCCAATCCTTTTCAGGAGATAGCTCCTGGCAGTAAATCACTTTTTCTGGCTGCTCCAAAATACATTTTCCTAATAGAGGATGAATTTCTTCTTCTGAATCTGCTCTAAATCCGGTTCCAGCAGCCATTCCAACTCCAGGCCATCTATCCCAGTCTATGGAAACCAGTCGAGTACCCCGCTTGCTGTCATATTCCTGTGCGAAAGCATCCAGAAAAGCATTGGCTGCACTGTAATCCAACTGTCCAAATCCGCCAGTAATGGCATTTAATGATGAACACAATATCATAAAATCAAGGTTATCTTCTTTCATTACCTTATAAAGGAACTGTGCACCTTGTACTTTTGGTAAAAGCACTTGTTCTGCCTGCTCTTTCTTTTTGAGCTGAATCATTCCACCTCCTGGTTTTCCTGCTGCATGTATCACGCCATCAATGTTTCCGTACTTGTTAATTATCTTTTCACGTAAAGCTACAACCTGCTCCAAATTTGCAATATCTGCCTGACAAATATATATTTCTGAACCCATAGCCAGTAATTGTTTTAACTTTTTAATTTTCCTTGATATGGCATCATTCTTGTGGTGAGTATTAATCCATTGCTCCCATTGCTCCACCTCTGGAAATTCAGAACGGCCTACCAAAACTAGTTTTGCCTTTACTTCTCGTGCGAGGTACTCTGCCAAAACAAGTCCTATTCCTCCCAAACCACCAGTAACGAGATAAACACCCTTTTGTTTAATTTTCATAGGTGAATTTGCAGCTTTCCCAAGTTCCATTTTTTCAAACTCTTGTGTCCAGCGACTAAGGCCACGATAAGCTACAATCCCCTCTTCTGCTTGTGTTATAATTTCTGCAATTAGCTGCTCTAATAATTCTTCCTGCTCCTCCAAAGAATCAGCCTCAGGCAAGATACAGTCAATACTACTGCACCTTATATTAGGATACTCTCTTGGAATAACCCTACAAGCTCCAAGATGCAACGCTTTCTCAGGATATATATACCTTTCACTAAACACCCTTTGGGAATTGTTTATGATTACCTTTATTTGTATAGGAGTAGTAATTCCACATCTTCCAATGGCTTGTGCCAAGTACATCATGCTATAAAATAAACTATTCCCACACTTAAGACTCAGTTCTTGCGTGCAAAGACTTGTATATTCAACTAACCCAAGTAAGTTAATTACTTTTGTAGGTGTTTTACCAATTTCGGACAATTCCCTCAATAAGTGCTCATAATCCTTTGAAGCATCAATATTAATTTCATATTGATTGCTTCCAGTTTTAGCAAATTGCTCTCCACTAACTGCTACAAATGTGTTGGTATAATCCTTAATTAGCCTTTTTATAAAAGCATTGGTAAAAGCATTTTTCTCAGTCAATACTAGCAATACTTCTTTATCAGTACCATCTTTCCCAATGGAATAGTCACCATTTTTCAAAGACTGCTTCCAAACAGGCGTATAGAACCATTCAGAAAGGTCAGCTCTTATTGATTGGGTTTTTAGGGATTTCACAGTATCAACTTTTTTATCCTTCTTAACCCAATAAGACTGTCCTTCAAAGGGGTAGTTTGGAAGTGCTATCCTTTTTCGCTTTTCTTCTTTATAAAGATTACTCCAATTGATTTTATTTCCGGTAATCCATAGGTTTCCAAGTTGCTCTAATGAATATTTAGCTGGCTCATCAATGGTTAAAACTCCTGTGTCTGTAGCTTTTGCCTCATTTATATGTTTTTCTAATATATTATTTTCTAAAATTTGTAATACGTTATCAACTGATGTACCTACTACAAACCTTCTAAACTCAAATTCTCTTCTTCCCATCTGCAATGTATAAGCCACATCAGCCAAGTTAATATCTTTATTTGTTTTTAAGAAATTCACAAAATTAGCAATCATCCTATCCACAGCTTTGTTAGTCTTTGCAGAGAAGACTAATAATACCTCAGAATGATTATTTTTATCGCTAGAAACTTCCGGAGCCTCTTCTAGCACAGCATGAGCATTGGTACCCCCTATACCAAAGGAACTAACTCCTGCCCTCAATGGTCCGTTGCTATTTTCCCACTCGGTTAAAGACTCATTAACATAAAACGGACTTCCATTGAAATTAATCTTTGGATTTGGGCTCTTGAAATTGAGGCTTTGCGGTATCTTTTTGTTGCGAAGGGATAATACTGTTTTTATTAATCCCGTTACCCCAGATGCCGCATCAAGATGACCAATATTAGTTTTTACCGAGCCTATGGCACAAAAGCCATTTTTATCAGTATTTTGATTAAATACCTGTGTCAAAGCTTCTATTTCAATAGGATCTCCTAAGGGTGTTCCTGTACCATGAGCTTCAATATATGTAATTGATTCTGGCTCAACACCCGCTTTTAACTGCGCTTCTGCAATTACCTTCACCTGACCATCTATTCTAGGCGCAGTATATCCAACTTTTAATGCTCCATCATTATTAATAGCTGTGCCTTTGATAACAGCACTGATATCATCACCATCAGCAATTGCATCTTGAAGCCGTTTTAAAACAACTACACCCGTTCCATTTCCACCTACAGTTCCTTTAGCTTGCTCATCAAAGGCTCGGCAATGACCATCTGGAGATAAAATCATCCCTTCCTGATATAAATAGCCTGCCTTTTGTGGGAGTCTTATACTCACGCCACCGGCCAAAGCCATATCACATTCTCCATTGAATAAGCTCTGACATGCTAAATGAACAGCAACAAGAGATGATGAACAAGCGGTTTGTACCGTTATGCCTGGACCTTCGAGATTCATTTTATAAGCGACACGTGTAGCCAGAAAATCTTTATCATTACTGGTCATAATCTGGTAATCACTGGCTAAACCTTGAGAACCATGGCTTTCTTTAATGCTTTGCATATAGTGATTCATTCCAACACTTGCATATACACCAATTTTCCCCTGATAGCGCTCAGAGTCATAACCAGCTGTTTCAAGTGCTTTCCAGCATTCCTCTAAAAATATCCTTTGCTGAGGGTCTAAAATTTCAGCTTCTCTCGGATTGTATCCAAAGAAGTTTGCATCAAATTTATCAACATCATTCAGTACACCCCAAGCCTTCACATATTCTGGCTTCTTTATAATTTCTGGATCTATCCCTTCCTCTAATACTTGTTGGTCTGTAAAACGGGATATGCTTTCAACCCCATTGCATAGGTTATCCCAAAACTCTTGAATATTTGCAGCCCCTGGGAATCTTCCACTCAAACCGATGATTGCAATATCGGTATTCTTCTCAATAGAAATCCTCTGTTTGTTATTTTGTTCCATTTTAGGTTGGTTTCCAGTCTGCAAAAACTTAGAAAGAGTACTTATTGTAGGGTACCTAAAGAGGTCCATTATAGATACTTCTTTATTAAGCACTTTACTTATTTTGCTTCTAACCTGTGCCAAAAGTAAGGAATGACCACCTATATCAAAGAAATTGTCGTTAACACCTATTTTTTCTAAGTGCAAGACTTCCTGCCAAATCCTTGTTATTAATTCTTCAAACCTATCTGATGGTGCAGTATATTGGGTTGATAATTGTGGTCTTATGTTTTCAGGTAAAGGCAGCGCTTTCCTGTCAATTTTCCCATTAGGTGTCATTGGAAAAGCTTTTAGAAACATAAAGCTAGACGGAATCATATAATTAGGTAGCTTTTCTTTCAAGCTCTTGCGAAGGTTATCGTAACTTACGGCTTCCTCAGCTTCCTCCGAAACAGGAATAATGTAAGCAACCAAGGTTTTTTCACCTGCAATCACTTCTTTTGCAACAACCACACAATCTTTGATTGATGGGTTAAGTTTTAACAAGGTCTCAATTTCGCCTAATTCAATCCTGAAGCCCCTAATTTTTACCTGATTATCTATTCGTCCTACAAACTCCATATTACCGTCCCTAGTAAACCTTACTAAATCTCCTGTTCTATATAGACGAGCTCCCTTTTTTTCACTTAAGTTGTCGGGAATAAACTTCTCGCGGGTTAATTCAGGTAGATTTAAATACCCTCTTGCTAGTCCATCTCCACCAATGAGCAATTCACCAGGTATTCCTATAGGAACAGGTTTCATTGCCCTGTCTACCACATAAACCTGAGTATTTGCAATAGGTTTACCTATAAAAATCTCTCCATCTTTTGAATTAACACAATCCAAGGTAGACCATATAGTTGTTTCAGTAGGACCATAAACATTCAAAAGGGTTCTACATCTATCAAGAAGCTGATTTGCTAGATCTCGAGGTAGGGCTTCTCCACCGCATAATACTGTTAGGATTTGATTACCTTTCCAACCTGCTTCAACTAAAAGTCTCCACGTAGCAGGTGTAGCCTGCATGATGGTAATATTCTGCTGATTTATAATTTCAATTAAAGCGCTGCCATCAGAGACTTCATCTCTCTTTGCAATAACTACTTTGGCACCACAAATTAATGGCAGATACATCTCAAGTCCTGCAATATCAAAAGATAATGTTGTAACAGCTAGAAGTGCATCTTTCTCACAAATTCCAGTCTTTATTTCCATGGATAAAAGGAAATTAATTAGAGCGCGTTGCTCAATCTGAACACCTTTAGGGTTACCAGTAGATCCTGAAGTATATATTAAATACGCCAAATTATGCCCATTATAATTTCTATTAGGCTTTTCAGAACTAAACTGGGAAATAGTATCCTTTTCTACATCAAGGCAAATAACTTTGGCATCATTCTGTGGTAAAGTTTCTGCAAGCATACTTTCTGACAATATGATATTTACCTTTGCATCCTCCAACATAAATGCAAGACGTTCTTTTGGGAATACAGGATCCATCGGAAGGTATGCCCCTCCAGCTTTATGTATGCCCAGCAACCCAACAAGCATATTTACCGAGCGATCCATATATATACCTACAATACATTCTTCTTCCACCCCATTGGAAATCAGATAATTTGCCAATCTGTTTGATTCTATATCTAGTTCTTGATAGGTCAAGTGCTGCTTATCACATACAACAGCTATTGCCTTTGGTGTTTCTTTTGCTTGTTCAGTAAATAATTCCACCCAACATTGAGCCTTGTCCACATAATCTTCTTGCGTGTCATTCCATATATTAATGAGTGTATCTTTCTCCTCTATAGTAAGCATTTCAAAATCATCCAGCTTACTTTCTGGCCTATTTAAAATACTCGTCAATAATTGTTTATAATGACCCGCCATTCGGATGATGGTGTCTCCATTAAATATATCTGTATTATATTCAAAATCCACAAGCATACTTCCGCCTGCTTCACGAACATCAACGGCAAGATCAAATCTTGCATATCCCGCATCTATGTCCTTTGTTGAAACACTGAGTTCAGAAAATTCCATGCGTGGCAGTGACAAATTCTGCAGACCGAACAACACCTGAAACAAAGGATTTCTGCTCATATCACGTTCTGTATGAAGCTCTTCTACAAGCTTTTCAAAGGGAACATCTTGATTTTCATATGCTTCTAGAGTCACTTTTTTTATAAGACTTAAAAACTCATTAAAATTAATATCACTGGTGAATGTAGTACGTAAAACAATGTTATTAGTAAAGAAGCCAATTAATCCTTCTATATCTTTCCTATTCCTGTTAGCAATAGGTGAACCTACAATGATATCTAATTGTCCTGAATATCTATAAAGCATGAGTTTAAATGCTGCAAGCAGCACCATAAAAAGAGTTGCCTTCTCTTTTCCTGCATAAAGCTGCAGCTTATTCACCATATCTTCAGTAATTGTACAGGTGAATTTTGCGCCTTTATAGGCTTGTATAGGTGGTCTTTGTTTATCTAGCGGCAAGTCCAAAACAGGAAGCTTTCCACTTAATTTTTGTTTCCAATATTCTATTTGTTTATTTAGACTTCCCTCTTTTAGCTTTTCAATCTGCCACTGTGCGTAATCTGCATATTGGATACTGGGTAATGGTAATTCTGCTAACAATAAATTGTCTTCTAATAGATTATCTAAAGATAATCTATCTTTATTATCATTTAGAAATGCTTCATAGTAAAAATTAAGCTCTTTTAAAAGAACACCAAAAGACCAACCATCAAAAATAATGTGGTGTATTGCTAAAATAAGTAGATGTTCCTCTTCTTCCATTTGTATGAGCATGCCCCTTATAAGTGGAGCATTTTCCAAGATGAAGGGCTTAGAAACCCACTCTTTGGCAATATCTGATGCCTTTATCAGTTTTTCATTCGCTGAAATATCTAAAAGGTTAATATATTCCATATACATTTGGGCATCGTTGTTTAATACCTGTACAGGCTGTCCATTCTCTTCTGTAAATGAAACTTGTAAAACCTGATGTCGTCTTATCAAAGCATTAAAACTTTTTACAAGAACGTCTTTTTTTAGGCTCCCCTTTAGTATTAACCCAGTATGCAAGTTGTATTGAGGGCTTTCTGAATTTAGGCGATCCAAAAACCAAAGCCTCTGTTGTGAGAATGAAAGAGGAAGCCTATTCTTTCCTACTGAAGTCCGCTTTATTGGCTCAATCCTTCCTTGTTGGTTATTTTGAGAAAGCTCTACTTTTTTCGCTAACTTCTCAATGGAAGGGTTTTCGAAAATTTCTCCCTGTTCCAATTCAATTCCAAAGGAATCTCTTATTCTAGATATGGTTTGTGTGATATGCAAGGAATTACCGCCCAAAGCAAAGAAATCATCACAAATTCCAACCTGTTTAATATTTAAAACATCACTCCATATTAGAGCTAATTCTTTCTCAGTAGGGCTATTTGGCTGTATGTATTCTCTATTTTCAAAATTCTCTAAAAGTAAGCGCTCTATCTCCTGTTTGACTAAGTCAAATTCACCTTTCATATAACTATCTCTAAGTTTATATCGCTGAACTTTTCCACTTGTGGTTTTAGGTATGTTTTTAACTTGAATAACATGTGCAACTTCAATTCCAACTTTCTCGCTGATAACCCTTTTTAAGCTATTGACAATTGGAACAAAGCTTTCAAGCTTTTGCTTATGTATGACAAATAAGATTAAGTCGTCACCTTTGCGGTTTTCGTTGAATACACCAACTGCAACTATTTTCCCTAGTTCAATACCCTCAACACCTTCTCCAATTCTTTCAATGTCATGAGAATAATAGTTTTGTCCTGATACAAATATAACATCCTTTGCTCGTCCAGTTATAATGAGCCTTTTTTCCTTCATAAATCCTAAATCACCAGTAATTAGCCACCCATCTGATGTTATATTTTTTTCTGTTTCTATTTTATTATTATAGTATCCAGATGTAACATTTCCTCCAGAAATTTGAACATATCCAATCTTATTTTCACCAAGATCGTGATTTTCCTCATCACATATACGTGCATAGCAATTAAAAATGGGATAGCCCTCATCAACAAAAATCACTGCATCTTTATGATCTTTGCTTATTTCTACAATAGATTCGCCCACTTTGAGATGGTTTCGATTTAAGACATGGGATTTTAAACTTTCACCAGCTTTTGGGAAAGCGACGGCAATGGTTCCCTCCGCGAGGCCGTATACTGGATACATAGCATTTCTTTTGAGCCCATATACAGACATACTATCGAGGAATTCATTACATAAATCCAACGAAATTGGTTCTGCCCCGTTATAGATTAACCTGACATTCGATAAATCCCAGTCTTTTATCTCGTCAGCATGGTAGAATTTAAGAAAATGTTTATATCCAAAATTAGGAGAATAAAGAATTGTTGCTTTATGTTCACTGGCCTTCTGAATCCACAAGGAAGGATGTCTTATAAAAAGAGCAGTATTTATGTTGTATTGGTTAATACAAGCCAATATGCCCTTTATATGAGTGCCAATCAGCCCCATATCATGTGTAAGCGGCATCCAGTTCAATCCAATATCATTGGGTTCAATCTTATTCCATTGAATAACGGCACTTAGGTTCACTAGTACATTTTGATGAGTAATAATAACACCTTTTGGATCACCTGTAGAACCTGATGAAAACTGAATAAACGCAATATCATTTGATTGAGATGGACAAATATCTCCATCGTTCTCAGTTATAATCTCTTCTACAAAAACTACACTTCTTTTCATGCTCTCTATTTTATTACTTATATTGTTTTTTTTCGCATATGCACACAGCTTTTCAAAAAAGTTGGCCGTCACTATAATTTGGGGATTATTTAATACGTCCCAAATTTTAAACAGTTTCATTTTATGCTCATCATTACTTCCTGTTGTAATAGGTACAGGAATCATCCCTCCAAGAATACAAGCCCAGAAAGAGTAAACAAACCTTTCATTATCATCAATTTGGAAGATGACCTCATCCCCCTTTTTATATCCTCTTTTTTGAAATTGATATAGATATTTCAGAGATGTAAGATATAATTCTTTATAAGAAACGTATTTCTCACTGGTGTCACCCAGTATAAATGTAATTCCCTTTTGTTCCTCATTTTTTCTAGAAATGAACAATTCGGTTAATGTTGAATAGTTGTTCATTTACTCCCTCCTAAAATCAAAGTAAGTTTATTTTGTATAAGATAACAACTTTAGTTAATTGTTATCTTTTCAAAAACTGGGTTAGTAGGATTCTTTCTTATATTCTTTGGTCTGAAAAAGACTTCAAGCTGTAGTGTTTCTGGTTGAAAAATAACCATTTGGAGAGTCATTCTATTATAAATATCTCCAGATTCAGAAAATGTTCCAGGCGTTCCTTTATTATAGCAAGCAATCTGTTTTAGTTCTTCAAAGGTTACAGTTGGCCCCTTATCCTGAAGTTGTTCTTTTATATTTTTCCATCTTTTAGTGTTAAACTTGTTTCTACTATGATTATCATAATTACCATAAAGTACAAAGGAATTGACTGCCGCAATGGAATTATTAATTCCCCATGAAACATTGTTATTTAATTTGGAATTTTCAGTTCTTATGGCTCGTTTAACCTTTTGTTCATCTGCTCCGTTTCCGCTGAAATTGTTTTCTAAAATGATACTGGTATCCGGATCTGAAAAACCAATATTGTGGTTATAGGAATAGAGTTTAGTCGGATCCTGCATAAACTCTGCTGCTTCTTCTATGGTTTTTGTATTTTCTAAAGCAAAACGAAGATCTAATGGATAGGATCTCCTCCCCTCTGAAGAGTAAGGAGCATTTGTTGCTGAATCAAGAATTCCTGCAAAAACTTTGTTGTCGCTAAATCCTGTTAGTATGCCCAAGTATCCAAGATAGCCAATAGAATATACCTTCTTATCTGTGTATTTATATGTAATGAAAGCTTGTATCTTTGGAAGTTGGTTTTCACTCCCTCCGTACCAATCAAGATGTCTGGCAACAATATTTTTATTATTTTCAGAGCGGTCACCATATACAGAAATATAAGCACACTGAGTACCTCTGACTACATCGGTAAATAGGTTGAACAGGAAAATCTCATCTTTTGAAATTTTATTATCTTTAAATTCATTATGACTTCCACCTGAAAATGTCGAAGCCATCCCTTCTATCTCTTCTACATACTCCTTGTTTATCTGGGGCTTGATATCCTCTACTCTATACATTGCATATTTATTTTCATAGTTCATGAGAATCTCTCCTATGTACGAATCCACTAGAGATTCATAATTGGGCACCATTTTCAGAATCCCTTTTGCATAAGCTTCACCTAACTGCTTACGGGTCAACCCACAGGTAAAATCAATCTCAACACTAAAGTAATTTCCTTCATTTACTATACTAACCCCTTTATCCTGAAAACTTGCATCTCCAGCTATTGCAGGTATATCTCCGCCACACCCTGTCTGAAGCAATAATAATAAAATCAAACAACATGATAATAAGTACTTTCTCATATTTGCTGCCCCTTTTTTATTTACATTTTTATTTATTTTACAAATGCATACAATACTCAGTTTTAAACACTTGTAGTTAGGTTCTCTTTATAATCTGATATTTTTCCCATTTCCATTTTGATATGCTTATCAGCATCATCAAAATACCGGTCATCATGGGTTATTGCAACTATTGTTTTGCCACGAGCTCTTAATTCAGGCAATAGTACTTTATAAAAGAATTTTCTAAATTCAGGATCTTGGTCAGCCGCCCATTCGTCAAAGAGATAAGCTGGCCGTTCTTCTAAATAACTTACTAATAAAGCCAATCTTTTTCTTTGGCCTGTTGAGAGTTTTGTACTGCTTAATAAACCATGCTTAACCTGTACCTTGTCATCAATTCTGAGTAATTTGAGATAATTCTGAATTTCTTCTGTTTTGGACTGATAGTCAATTCCGTACATTTTATCAAACAGATAATAATCGCTGAAAATTGCTGAGAAGCAACTCCCTAAATCTTCAGGATTGGCTTTCTCCCCATTAATCAAAATTTCACCTTCATCGGGGGTGTACAAACCTGTTATCAGCTTTGCTAGTGTGGATTTACCGCTTCCGTTTCCACCAGAAATAAAAATAATTTCCCCTGACTTAAAATCACAATTGATTGGACCAACACTGAATTTTTCACCATTCTCATTTTTATATTGAAACACTACATCCTTTACTTGAATGTCAATTGAGCTACTTTGTACATTACTTGCAGCTTTTCTTTCTAAACTCTCAATTCCTGAAACATCCTTAACAAATGCATTGATTCTTCTCCAACTAACCAAAATACGTGTTATAGTAGGAACCATAAAAATTAATGTGTTAACAATGCCCCCCATATATAGGTATACCAATACATAGTTCTGAAGTTCACTGTTTTGCAGATTAGGGAAAATGAGCGGAAAAATGAAAACTACTATGCCAATTACACCAATATACATAATCTCACCTAGTATTGATACGCCAACATATGTATATTCAGCTTCTACCCTTGTATCTCTATAGTCTTCACAGCTCTTCTTAATATCACTTGTAAACTCTTTACCTTTTCTTTGATTTATGTACAATTCTTTAAAACCTTTTACCATATCATTTATGTACTTAAAAAATGTATTTTGAATATCTCTGTTCTTCTCAAACATCCTATCTGCTTTCTTGCTGGCTAATAAAAACACTGCACAAGCAATACCGATAACAATAACAGAAATAATCATACCAGGTAAATTAATAGTGGCCAGATAGATGAAACAGGTAACAAGAGTGATAATTCCAGTTAACCCACCTACAACGGCATTAACAACACTACTTACAGTCTCGGTATCATTGTTCAGCGCTGCATGTATATTTCCATCTTCAATTGCTTCAAATTTATCATAGGGTGCTTGCATTAACTTATTGATAATTTGTATTCTCTTGTCATATACAACTTCACTTGTGATTGAAATTAATTTCTTTCTGACAATATAAGCACTAACAGTAAAAAGTATTATACCGAGCAAATAGTATAAGTATAGGCCACTTTCTACCCCTGCTCTTCTGCTTTCGTCACCTATTATTCTGCTTAGGGCCGAATTGATAATAAATACAACCATGGAATTACCTATTCCACTTAAAATACTGAGAATAATAATCATAAAATATGGCTTATCGTTCTTTTTGACAAAATAATAAGAAAGCATATAATATAAATAAAACATTGGTATAACAACTGCTAGGCACTTCACTGCATTTAATAATGATGAAGGTCCGAACTCATCAATCATCGCCCATGTGGAAGTGTATAGTGCAAATGGTGCCTTATACAAACAATAGCCAATACATCCTAAAAGCACAAAAGAAAACAGGAGTACTTTTATACCTTTGAAACCATTTCCATAAAATGTACGCTTTCTAGTAAAGATTTCTTTAAATAATACAAACAAGTAATATGTTGTAACAAGCACAAATATGGTTGAAACCAACATCATGGTAAATCCTAACCCACTGTCAATCACTGCATCCACCCTTTCAAAAGTTAATATGCACACTGTATTCACTTTGCTAATTTGCATAAAAATTCAATTATTTCAAATATATAATATATATGTATTCCTATATTTTACTTTACTTTCTTTGTTATTTCAACTTCTATGATATCGTATTTGTTTGCCAACCCTGTTACCACACCATGTAAAGCAAACAAAAATATAATTCAAAATAATATATATTTCAATAATCATCTCAAAGATAATAGAAACCTTTAAATCAGCTAAAAAAAGACAATCTGAAAATTAAAATTATTTTTCAGATTGTCTTTTAATTGAAACTTCTTTATAAAGGCAAAGAAAATACCCTGTTATTTTTATTAGTTACTCAATATTTATTGTTTCTTCCTTTCCTTTGTATACAAACTCAATAGTTTTAGGAATTTCTCCACTTTTAATTAATTTAACTGTAAAATTTTGCTGGTACTTGAAAGCACCACAGGCCTTTCCAAACGTTAATGTTTTTTCGTCATCCTTATAACTCAAATTAATAGCTGAGAAGTTCCCTTTTTCATAGGAGTAATTGTCCCCCTCATCATTATATAAAGTAAACTCACCATCTTGTCCACTGTAAATAATAATTTCGGATATTCCCCCCTTATTCTGGTCCGCATACATAAGCGGTTCAGATACCGGCACAATAGAACCCGCCTTAACAAACAGCGGTATTATATCCAACGTTGCTTTGCACGTAAGGGTCTGTCCCCCCACATGTATAGTATTGGTCCAAAAATCAAACCACCGAGTACCTTTAGGTAAATATACAGCTTTTATTTTGTTAATATTTGACAACAGTACACTATTTACATCATAGTACATGGGCTCTGTGACCGGGCAAACAAGAAATGCCTTGCCGAACATGAAGCTGTCACTGAGTTCTTTCACATTTTCATCATCTGAAAAATCAAACATTAAGCTGCGAAGGATTGTTGAATGGTTTTGGTGAACATCTGCTGCCAATGAATATATATAAGGAAGCAGCTGATATCTTAGATTTATAAACTTAAGTATTGTTTCATAAAAAATTTCTCCTGGTTTACCAAATCTCCAGGGTTCCCTCGGTGTATCAGTTCCATGTGCGCGGAACATAGGTAAAAACGTACCAAATTGAAGCCATCTTAAATAAAGTTCCCTATATCCCAAATCGTCAACACCATCATTATAATCCCCGTCCCAAAACCATAGCTTGTTGGTATTGTCACTACAATTACAACCTCTGTTTTCCCATTTGTCCCTTACTGTAAAAAATGCCCCAATATCCAAAGTCCAATAGGGCATACCGCTCATTGAAAATTTAATTCCTTCTGTAATCTGCTTTTTTAAGACAGACCATTTTGCGCTAATATCTCCTGACCATGAAATTGTGCCATATCTTTGCCCTGATATGTAGGATGAACGTGTAAGATTTACAACACGACTTTCATTTCTAACTTTACGCCAGTTTTCGTAAATACCCTTTGAATGTAAAAGACCATATGAATTAAGACGAGTCCAATCCATGCACTTCTTAGACTGATCTACAATCAATTTATATCTCAGTTCTTCCGGCCTTTTTTCCTCTCCATTCCAATCCACATCGGAAAAGGGTTCAGCATTATCGCACCACCATGCATCTACCCCTGCTGAAAACCATTCTTCCTCACATTGCTTCCAGTAAACAGTTCTCGCCTCTTCACTATATGCATCATAGGTAGTTGTATTTGGCAATAAAAGCCCTTTTCCCTTGAACTCACAGAGATTACTTCCACCCTCTGCCATATTGGGCCAAATAGAAACCATAAGTTTTACGTGCTTTTCATGAAGTCTGCTTAGAAGACTATTTAAGTCGGGATACCTTTCTTTATCTACATGTTTATCTCCCCATAAGCCCTCTTTCCAGGTAAGCCAATCCTGTACAATGCAATCTATTGGAATTCCAGAGTTTCTAAATTGCAATACGGTATTTAAAATATCTTTAGAGGATTGATAGCGTTCCTTGGATTGAATATACCCATAAGCCCATCTCGGCAACATTGGTGTTCTTCCTGTCAAGGTTCTTAACCATTTAATAATTTCATCAAAATTATCCCCAGTAATAACATAATATGAAAGCTCCTTGGTAGTATCAATTGTGAATGTTATTTCACCTTTTTGACTATCAAAAATTACAGCGCTTTCGGTATCAATTAGTATTCCATAATTGCGAGATGATAACATAAAGGGAATGGATATTTTCATATTTGCTTGAAATAGGTACTCCTTCTTTCCATTATAGTTGTAAATCCCAGCTTCATGCTGGCCCAAACCATATATACCCTCTTCTTCTGTTATTGAAAAAACAAGCTTTCCCTCATATGCTGTACCTGCATATTTATGTTTGGCATTTTCAATATAGGCTACTTCTCCATTCGCTGTGTGCTTGTGCTTTATTATAGGTTCTCCGTCTACATAATATGTAAAAACATCTTTTTCAGTCAAGCAATGTCCTGTTTCCCTTAAAATTACCTCTCCTTGTTTGTTTTTAAATAAAATGCAGTCATCCACAGATAAGTACTTATCTGTGACCAAATTACTCATAGGTTTGAAATCTTCCGCAATAAGAATACTGTTCCTAGTTTCTTCTTTGCTTCTTGTATATACAACTCTTATGATATTTTCAGTAAATGGCATTATATTAACAAATAAAGAAGAGAATTCATTTTGAGTATCCATCTTTTTCACTCCTGTATTAGGCTGTTGTGTCGTTAATATTATCACTTATCAATTTCAAATGGACAGCGACTGCTTCAAACTCTTCCTCCATTTTTACTAAAAGGTTACCGTTAGTAAGTGAAACATCATTTTCGTAAGCACAGTAGATATTACTAATTTCATAGTTGCTGCCAACAGGAATTTCCAGCATATCAGTGAAAACTCCGTGGAAGGTATAAATCAAAGCAAGTACTTCCTTTTCATCCTCAGATTTTCTTATAATACCCATCCATCCCTTAGGATTTCTGTAGCTTTTAAGCTTTGAACCGAAGAAGTAAGTTGTACCATTTAATATTATATTTGAAATATCATGGTAAAAACCAATTCCCCTTTCAATTACCTTCCATTGTTCTTCATCCAAATCATATACATCACCAGATAAGCACATTACTCCAAGGAAGGTATTTATAATAGAGTATACAATTCTTTTGTTACTGTCCTTTTTACGGAGTACAGCCCATATCTGTGATTGGCATGGATTTATAACTCTATGGAGATTAGCAGCTACAACTGGAATTTCATCACACTCATGTGCATCAGAAAAAGAAGCCATTTCGCACAATGACATCATGGATGGCTCAAGCCTATGTCCTCCCGAAGAACAGTTTTCTATGATGATGTCAGGAATTTCCTCCCTTATTCTCCTAAAGAATTCTTGTGAAGCAAGAATCCTTTGTCTTAATCCCTCTCCCAAAGACTCGTACCCATCACAACCTATACCAATTGTCTCATTATAGTCAACTTTCAAATACTTAAAGCCGTATTGCTTAAGCATTGATATAACCTTTTCACTCAGGTAATCAACAACCCAAGGATCGGTCATATCCCAAAATCTCCTTTGTCCTGAAGTTATTACATTTCCATTTCTAGTCAGAAGGTGTTTGTCGTTTTTATATGCTTTTGACAGATAGCCACAGTTTTCAAACTCAAACCAAATTCCTGGAATCATTCCCGCCTCCTGAATTATCCTCACAGTCTCCTCTAGACTATGTGGAAAAACTTCTGGACTTACTATCCAATCCCCGTGTGTACCATCCCAGCCATTTTCTTTGTCTGCGAACCAGCCTGAGTCTATAACAAAATAATCCACTCCTCTTTCTTTGATAATATCAACAATCTTTTTGATATTATCATGGGAAGGATTTCCCCAAGTAGTACAGAATTCATTAAACAAAACTGGCAGCTTATCAAATTTGTTTATTTTATTAAAATTGTTTTTTTGTATTGAAAGCAATCTTTGTGATACATTGTCTATATTTCCAATACCCACTGTTATATATGCGGTCGGTGTCTCAAATTCAGTTTCAGGTTCCATTACCTTCATCCAATGTCCAAAATCATAGTCTGCAAGTCCACCTGATATACAAAGAGCATCATCTTTTCTATACAGCTCCATCTGCCATGATAAAGCACAGGCTAACTGCGCCGCCCATACTACACCTGTAACGGTATCTTCCACCGCTAAAAACGGGAAGAATTTTCTTACGGGCATAGACCCAATCTGACCAAACTTTTCTGTTCTTACACCGTGACCTGACCAGGATGGTTCAAGCTGCAAGTCTTCAACTGTTTCCGTTATAAGTCTGCCTTCATTACTCCAGCAGCTCCGAATCCTATGTATATTCATACTTTCTGATGCTTCTCCTTCTATAAAAGGAGTCAGTCCACCAATAGAAAAGCTAGAAAGCATCTCCAAACAGATATTTCTATCTGATTTATTAGCAAATACCGTCTTCACCTCAAAGGCATTAAGTCCATTATGATAAGTAAGGATATGCCTTACAACATAGCCATATTTACTTTTGAGTGTTGTTGTTATGACCTGTGTGTTTTCTATATTTTCAACTTTTTGAGATTGGTATTGTAGCAAAAAGGCATGTTGCCCATTTCTCATAGTGTGTCCGTTTGCAAACCCTCCTGAGAAGTCATCTCCTCTGACAAAAATCTGTACTAGTGGATCAATATTATACTTTTTGGAGGTAGTTGTTTTTTCTTTCAGATAGGCTGGTATAGTCTCAAAGCCTACATTCCCATCTTCATTCACTAAGTATCTTACTATCATATCTGACAAAATATATTCTGATAAAATTTTATGCATATTATGTCCATGTCCCGCATTCTAAGCAAAGCCACATAACAGTATTGACATGGACTCGGCACCTCCTTTAATTGTATTTGTAATTACTTTCAGCCTTATGTCCATGTCCCGCATTCTAAGCAAAGCCACATAACAGTATTGACATGGACTCGGCACCTCCTTTAATTGTATTTGTAATTACTTTCAGCCTTATGT
>JAEWZA010000457.1 GCA_023395575.1 Bacillota bacterium | reverse complement strand
GAGCAGATCCTTGATACCATTGGTCAACGCCACCCCGGGAAGCAACACAATAATTGCACCTGTAATGACATTGTCCTTGTTGATTCCAGGAAACAGCTTTTCTACTCCAAGACTTGCTGCTCCAATTATGAAGCCTGACAGGAAATACTCCAGTAACTGAAAGGAACCTATTTTTGCAATATACTCCAGCAACAGGTATATTCCGAAGCTTATGACAAGTGAAACCAAGGCATCAAGTATACCTCCGTTAAAAAACAGCGTATACACAAACGCCGTAAGCCCTGAAGCCAAAAGCCTTACTCCCAGCGAAAAGTTAGGTGCATTATATATCTCATCAAGCTTCTTCCTGGCCTCCTCATAGGACAGAGGGTTTTCAGCCAGTGCTCTTGAAAAGGAATTTATGAGTTCAACCCTGTAAAGGTCAACCCTTCTTTGATTTATTCTTTTGACCGAAGTTACAAACTCTCCGTCATTATCTGAAATAGATATATAAATACCTGTGGATGTAGAGATACATTCACTGTTAAAGCCATAGGAGCTGCATATTTTTTTAATTGTCTCCTCCACTCTGTATGCTTCAGCTCCATTGCTCAGCAGTATTTCACCTGTGGAGGTTGCGATTTCAGCCACTTTTTTTGCTTCCATAAAAATACCTCTATTTATACTTGTTAATTTTCATACTCAGAAGGTTATTGAACAAAGCTTCAATTGTATTAAAGACTTTCGTACTTTGTTAATATCTCCATCCTTTGAATAAAATAAATAATACATCAAAACATATAATGAGTCTATAGATTTAGACATATAGCACTGTAGCTATACAAATATTGTAGCACATAAGCCATACTAATTTTGTAGCACAGAAGCCATACTAATTTTGCAACACTGCTGAAAAACTAGTATTTCAGCGAGTTAAATTGAAATGAAAGGAGACCTTTATGAGTCAAAAGGGAAGCAAGGAACATAAAAAATCATCAAAATCAAATTCACAGAATAAGTCGGAAAAGAATATCAACCCGGAAAATGACGGCTCGGATTTTAACAACAAAAATAACGTTAAGCCCCGAAACAAACCATTGTCTTAGGGAGAAATTGGCATTTCGATTTTAAAAAAATCAGAATATTAAAACAGATTGGAGCAATAATATTTACTGTGATACGATAGTTTCTGATTAATACGCGAGTATATCGGTTACTTAGTATCTCATAGCCAAGGTTTAGCTGACCAAAAAAGTTGGGAGATGATACCTTTGGACTACTTTGTTTCTCTATCAATTGCAGTAGTTGATAATAAAGTTTTATGATGGTAGCATACTGCAGCATTAGGTGTGATTAGCATTATAGGACGAGTCATGCAAGTTGTTTTTAATGTCGAGTCAATGGGAGATGATTTTTTTGATAGTTGAAAACTTTTATTCTGCCATTCCCGTAATTGAAAATTTCTTGCGTCCGATTAGTGCTCGAGGTACTGCTTCTGCTCCAAGGGGGTGGCCGCAGTTACCAAGAGCAGTAATGGATAAATGCAGGGAAATTTAAAGCAGTTCAGTGTAGTTTCTTGACTTTAGGTTAAATCATTAGCTAGACAGCAGGGATTCTATTTATAGAATCCCTGTTTGTCGTTTATGGGGGTTTTAAATTTAAGAATATTATATACAGTGTGAGAGTTGCAAATACCACAAATATGCCTTTTTAGGGCTTAATCAAGTCACCAGCTAAGCTAGTGATAAATGACTAGCCTCTTGGTTGTAAATACCAAACATTGTTTATTTTGTCATATACCTTCAATTGATTTCCATAATAATACTCTAGCCTATATTTACCATCATTTGTATTATAGTAATTATAATCTCGGTTCCCCTGTAACATACAAGTTTTAGGAATGTCATTTATGTATTTCGGTATTAATTCAGTCAAATTAGTTGGGTAAGAATTATTATCAATATAAAATTTTTCTAAGCAATTAACTATTATTATAGCTTGTTTCTCGGTACAAACACTTTCATAATTCATTAACTTTATACTAAGAATCAATGATAAAAAGATACTTAAAATTAGAATAATTATAACAATGAAAGTATTAATTTTCTTCTTTCTAATAAATATTATTACTCCACTAACTACTAAACTCAATATTACAATTAAAGAAAATAATAATATAATAATGACCCCTATTCCATAGAATACAAAGTGAAAAAGGAGAAAATATATTAGTAAAAAGGAAAGAAATAGTGCAATTATTTTTGATAATAACTTTATTAATTCAGGTTTGAACTTCAATATTTATCACCTCACAAATTTATTCTGGGTTTTATATTGTTATTTTACTACTTTATAATAATAAATATTGTTCTTCTTTCTATCATTAAAGTTCTTAGAACTTTGTGGGAAAAATGATGGTTTTGCTCTCCTATATGCTTCAAGCATCATTCTGATGTCATTATCCGTTACTATCATTTTATCCCAATCACCATATTCAATCATAATATCATTGTCAGGAACAGTTACAGTCTCCTTGTATCCACTTTCTTTTTCAGTATATGTTTCTGGAGCCCAATATCCATCAACTTCTATTGCAGAAGAGCCACCTCTATAACCAGCATTATATGCATCACCTAACCCAAGAGCATGTCCAAATTCATGAACACATGTAGCCAGAAGATAATCAAATCCATCCTGGGTAGTATTACCATAATCGTAAACATCAATTGGAGTAGAAGAATGTTTAATTGACCAATCAAGTATATTTTCACCTTGATACGGCAACGGCCCTGGAATAATCACTTCAGCGACACCCTCTATTACACCTTATGTTGTTAAACCCTCATTTGGAGACATAAAGTAAGATGTAGGATGTTTGTCTCCCAATAAAAGATTAAACTCTAGCCATTCTTGTTTCTTACTAATATTTGTGGGCTTTTTCAATATTTTGTTAGGACTTAGATCATTACTATATATTGTTGTTGAAACTGTTAATTGCTGACCGTATACATTAAAGTTACCACTCCACGCTTTTTCGAGATATTCTGTCACAGCTTCAGCATATGTTTTTTTAGAACCTTGAAAGAGTTTTGTACCATCAAGGTTATAATCAATATAGGCTGTAATGTAAACATTATCATTTTTACGTATTACCATTACAGGCGCATATTTCATATCTGAGTTAATAACTACAAAGTGATCACCATTTTTGTCGTTCCAATAACTAATTGTATCATCAACTCCCGCAGCTTTAGCTATATCCCCAACACCAATTGGATTACCATCACTCTTTACAG
>JAEWZA010000376.1 GCA_023395575.1 Bacillota bacterium | reverse complement strand
CTGTACACCCAGCCTTTCTCATAGGCGCCACAATATCCTTGGCATAATCAGGAACATAGGTTTTTAAAGCTTTAAATACTCCAACCATCTTATATTCATTAAGCATAGCCGGCAAAAAAATAGTCTCTCCAGCCTTAAAATCAACTTTCATATTCTCTATTTCAATAAATCCTTGACCTTCAATACATATAAACACATAGAACTTGCTACCATCACAACTTTCAGAAATACTTCCATTTACATCATATCGCTCACAAGCAAAAAATTTATTTGCTAAAAATACCGTTTTATTGCAGGTTTCATTTAATTTAATATCTACTCCCTCACACTTGATATTTCTAAAATTTGTATCAAATTTAATTACATCCATAGCCTTTTTCAAATGTAAAGGGCGTTTAACACCGTTTTTGTCAACTCTGTTATAGTCGTAAACTCTATATGTTGTATCAGAGCTCTGTTGTATCTCTGCAATTACTATCCCTGCCCCTATTGCATGAACCAATCCAGCTGGTATATTGATAACATCTCCAGGTCTTACTTCAATATCCTGAAGACAATCTTCTATTCTGTTTTCTCGAATTGCATTATCAAACTCTTTTTTTGTAACGCCTGGCTTAAGACCTGCCACCAGCTTGGCCTCTGGCCTTACATCCATTATGTACCACATTTCATTTTTCCCAAAGCCACCCTCATACACTGCCGCATAGTTATCCTCACAATGTACTTGTACAGAAAGCTTATCATTTGCATCTATAAGCTTAATTAAAAGTGGTATTTCCTCACAATTGACAGGAAAATTCTTACCCAAAATATTTATAGGATCGTTTTTTATTATCTCTGGAAGAGTTTTACCCGCATGTTCACCATTTGCGATTACACTTACACCATTTTTATGACAAGAAAGCTCCCAGCTTTCTGCCACAGTACCATCAGGAAGCTCTCTGTTTAATTTTTCGAAGTAACGGCCTCCCCAAATATAGTCCTTGTAAACCGGCTTTAACTTAATTGGATAATACATGTTGTTCTCCCATTTAATAAATGCCAAAAGAATAACATTACACTCTCTTGGACTTATTATACAGCATATTATTTCCTAAGATTATTATATGCTGATTCAAACTTTATGACAACACGCATAAAATGTATCATTTTCCAATTTTATTGATATTTTTTATGATGATTCCTTATTTTAAATCCATATTTATTGCATTTTTCAATCATATTATCAATATTCTACAGTTAATTTAACTTATTATTTTTTTACATTATTTCTGATTATTTTCGCATTACATACATCTGAATTTTCATAGAGTATTGCTATTTGTAATGTTACATTTTCCTTCTACCACTTTATGAACTTTTTATATGTTCTTATTTTTAAATTTACTTATCTTGAGCGCCAAATTAGTGATTGAAAATGTAAAGAAAGCAAGTACAAACGCACCTAACAAACCTGCTTGAGCTATAATCTCATTATTTGGACATTTAATTGCACTAAATATTAGTTTTCCCAAACAAATAATTTCTATCATGAGACCGCCAATCATAATACCCAATATTTTCTTAATTCTACCTATAAGAGCATCAAAATCAGTATATAGTTCTGGCCTCTCATCTTCATACTCCTTTCTTAACATATACCACCCCATACCAATTTGATTTAGTTTCCAACCAGCATCACTAATTATTGTCATATACTCAGGTGTCAACTTATTCTGATAATCAACGCAATATCTTGCTTTAGTTGGAGTACAACTTTCAAAATAAAAAAGCAACCCTCTAAATCTTACTCTAACCAACCTCAAGCCTGCAAGCTCCATGCTTTCAAGCCAATTTTCTATCTCTTCATAATTCCATGCCCACCACCACTTAAATAACCTAACCATTGACTACCCCTCCAATATACTATGACCATTTCTAAACAACTCATCAATTCTCTTTAATTCCTCTGCTAAAAGCCAAACTCCGTCATCAGTAAGCTTATATAATTTTCGTCTATCCTCTTCACCTGCCGATACAATGAGCTTATCCTTTTCAAACTTTGTGAGAGTACCATATATTGTCCCTGCCCCCAAAGTAATTCTGTTTTGTGTAATTTCCTTTACATATAGAATAATCCCATAACCGTGTCTCGGATTTTTTAGTGAAAGCAGTATATAATATGCTGACTCACTCATTGGCAAATATGACTTTCTTAGTTGTTCTTTCACCTTAGCCTCCACTTCCCATCTAGGTAAATAAATTTGGTTTTCACATTTTTCGAATTGATACTCTTCATGCCCCATTTGTAATGTAATTCTAGTACTTACCCTCTAAATCCATATTATTTTATATACACAATTTCCCCTATATCATCGAACGCTATATCATGTTTCGATATATCATATTACTATTATATCACACCTTGATATATCATTTCAAGATACATTTATATTTTCTGTTGTATAACCCTTCTATCATAGTAAAAAATTGAGTTTTTGAATTTATAGTCCTAATAAAAAACAATATATAAACCGATATATATTTATAAAATTCTGAAGAATGCAAAGGAGCACTGACCATGGAAATATATGAATTAATGCAATACCTACAGCAAACTCAAGACTATATCGAATATTCCTTTTACAAAAATTCATCCGAAATTATGGAATCCATTATAAAAAATGGAATAGACAAAGTATTAAACATATTATCAATTACCGAAAACCAAAAGGGCATTTTTGAATGTTCAAGTACTTGGGAAGTAGATGAAAACACTTGTCTTAGCAAATTTATTACTATAAATATATCAGGGGAAATGATATTTATCACAGAAGTTTTAGGTAATAGCAATAATTCTTCAGACTCTTCAAGCGCTAAAAGTCATATAGAAAACATCTTTTCATCCACCACATCGGATATTGATGTTCAAAAAGAGTATGGGGAAATATTAAGTCTACTAAAAAGTAAGCCTCTTAATAGTATCGAAAAAAATATTCTGACAAAGGTTGTTGCTGCTTTTTTCAAATAACATAACTTTTTCAAATAACATGAAAAGCTTGCTGAATAAATACAATTTTAATAGTTATGAAATAACGAAAGTAGTATCCAGCTATGTTTATGACTGTATTTTTACGGATTGTATTTATGAGGGTTGTATCTGAACAGGTCGTATTTATATAACCTGTTCAGCAAGCTCCAAGTTTTTTCGATTAAACCGACACTAAGCCGGCTATACAGCACACTAGGAACAACGTATGGCAAATGTGAAAGTCCATTAAAGGCATTGATGGACTCTGAAGCACTTCATTTAAAATTAAAAATGTTTTTGTGAGTAATTTTTAGGTGAAACCCCAAACATTTTTGAAAAAGCTCTTGCAAAACTGGAATAATCGTTAAAACCACATTCACTTGCTGCATCGGCTGGTGATACCCCCTCATTGATATAAGCAGCGCATCTTTGCATTCTCTTATTATTAACATAATTATGTATTGTACAGCCTGTATTAGCCTTAAATTTGTGCATCAAATAATATTTGTTAATATAAAACATTTTCGACAGCTTATCAATACTTAGATCAGAGCCTAAATTAGCATTTATGTATTTAATAATATTCTGAATTTGTTCATCAAATTTCACTTCAATTTCCTCAACATGTTCACCTGGCTTCATCTGTAGTCTGTTAATATATATCATGAACTCCAAAAATAATGCATTACATAAAATCCTAGATCCAAATTGCACACAATCTTCTTCTGACTCTATTTTTGAAAGTATAGACTTAATTGAATTTACAGAATTTCTATATAGTCTGAGTAAATGTCTGTTTTCCCTGGCTAGTCTGAAACAGGTCAAAAGATCATTTTCCTCATTTGCATGCTCCCTCAAAAAAGCATCATTAATCCAAATTACTATTCTTTCATATTCCTCGTTAGATTCAATTATAGGCTTATGTACTTGATTTCTCGGAACAAAAAGTATATCCCAAGGAATTAACTTATATGCTTTTCCTTCAATATTGTAAATTACATTTCCAGATATAAATATTATTATTTTGTTAAATTCATGGTAATGATGTTCAAATTGAATATCACTCCTGTCTTTTAAGTGAAAAAGTTTATAATCATTATTCAATTGTCCTCTTTTAACACCTTGTTCAGTAAACATTTTTCACCTCTACAAAATGATTTTTATTTTCAAGCTTCTTGCACATATATTACATTATATGTAAACCAATTAAATTTTGACCAGGGTTTCGACCATCACATTAATTAGCGCATCTTCATCAATAGGTCACATGAAATATTATATAGACAGCTTTTGCACATTTTTTAAGCATATTATGCAAAGAACTTGACCAACTCTCAGAATATACTATACTGTAAGGCAAATAAATATACGGGCGGCGATGTTTATGAAAATAATCACCAAAGCAAATGCTCAATTTTTCTTATTGCTAAACGCCTTATTTTGGGGTTCTTCGTACATATGGTCTAAAATGCTATTAAAATTACTGCCACCTTTTTTCATCCTATTTATATGTTCAATATTAGGATTATTAATAACTTTTGCTTTCTTCAAAAAACATCTGACAGCCTTTAACAAAAGAAATATTGCAATTTGTATATTGATAAGTCTTGTTTCTGTCGCCAGCAACACCTTCTGTATGCTTGCACTAACAAGAACCTCAAGCGCAAACACAGCATTTATAGTACAGCTTTCTATTATAATTACACCAATAATAATGTCTATGCTTGACAAAAAAGCTCCCACTCCAAAAATCATAATTTCTGCATTACTTGCTATGGGAGGTATATATTTGATTACTTGCTACGGAAAAGGTTTACAGATTAATTTAGGAGATATATTCGCTCTTTGCAATGCCGTGTGCTTTTCACTTTACATAGCACTGCAGAATAAATTTTTACATGAAGTTAATCCAATACAGTTTACATTTTTTCAACACGCTACTAATTGCATAGCCTTTTTAGCATTGTCACTTATGTTTGAAACGAGCTCTATTTCTTTTGGAAATATTTTAAGTCCATTGTTCTTTGTACTGATTGGACTAAATGCCATAGTAATAATATTTACATCCTTGTTCCAAAGCTCTGCAATAAAGTATGTACGTCCCGAAAACGCCACCATTCTTTATTCTTTTGAGCCTGTAACAACTGCACTCCTTGGAGCCATTATTTTAGGTGAAAAATTTGCCGGCATACATGCAATTGTGGGCTGCTTTATTATCCTATTCGCTGTATTAGTATCGTTACTGAAACCACCACATTTATTCAAAAAACGCATTGCAAAACTTCTATTGCAGATTAATACAAAATTATAGGCAATATTTAAAATATGGAATAGTCAAGACCACCCGTAAAACGGGTGGCTTGAACTAGCCCTATAAGGGCTTATTGCCGACTAGCGCCTAAAGACGCTACTTTCACTTCGTTCAAGCTACTGTCCTTGCCACTTTTGCAGTCCCTAA
>JAEWZA010000359.1 GCA_023395575.1 Bacillota bacterium | reverse complement strand
GTACAATACTGTCCAACTGCTCAGTAAACACTCTATTTTCTTCCTCTGCAGATAGTCCTGGATATTGAGATCTAAACATTCCTTTATCAAATCCAGGTAAGCCGGCAATCTGAATTACTCCTGATTTGGTCTGAACTTGTATTAACTTAGGCTCACTAATAAAGTGAGCTTTAGTTAATTTTTCAAGTGTACAAAACTGTTCGAAATTATCATGATTAGGCGTACCATATAAAACTATTGTTGGAGCGATATTATTTAATTCTGTAATATAATCCGCTGCCACTCTAAGCTCGACATTTGCTCTGTCACTCCACACCTTAGCAGTGTGGAATATGTCACCGGCAATAAGAATCACGTCTGGTTGTTCCTCATTGGCTGTAGTAACCAAAACATCAAGACATTTTAACGTACTCTCCATCTTTTTCATTGAATCGTCGCACTGAGGTCCAACATAAGCACCTAAGTGCCAGTCTGCTGTATGCAAAATTTTCAATTTAAATCGCCTCCTAGCCTAGCAATCGCACGTAAATTTTCCTGCGTATCAATATTAAACTGCATTTCAATTCGCAAATTATCAATCTTAAATTTGAGAATTTTTACATTATCTACATACTGAGAAATCAATTCATCCTCTGATTTTCTTCTATCTAGTTCAACTTGCCTTTTCTCTGCATTACTGAAAACTGCTTTGCCTTTTGCATCAGTTTCATCAGCTATATCTTGCTTAACTTTACTTTCCCAATTGCTTATAGAAGATATATTTTCTTCTAAATCATTTTGAAGTTCTAAAAGATGTGTCCTTTGCTTTGTTATTAAAGCTGGTAATTCTTTTAATTTATTTATCATAATTATTTATCCTCCGAAGTTAACTTTATTAAATGACTTGCTTCCATATCTGCCGTCTGTAGTGCCACTATAGGCTTGTACATATCAACTGCATTAGTCATATCTCTGTAGTTGTCCTTAGCCTCATAACCGCCCATGTGCCATCTTATCATTGCTATTTCTAAATCAGTTAGCTGTATAAACTTTAGAGCTGTAATTACACTCTTTTCACCATGTCCAATAGGGAACTGGTCTTCGCATACCCATACTTCTTCTTGCTGCCAATCGTTAACTTCTTCCTCGACCTCTGTCCAGTGCCCATCTACCTTCTTATTTTTCTTGACCTTGATTTTGCCTTTAAGTACCGACTTCATTTCTTTGGCATAAAAATTTATTTTACAAAGGTCATGCAGCAGAGCTGTTAGTGCGATAGTATCTGCAGACAATCCTAAAGAATAATATTTGTTCTTTTCTGTTAGGATGTACCAAACATGAAGTGAGTGTTCTGCCAGACCTCCATCATATGAACCGTGAAACTTGGTACTTGCTGGAGCTGTAAAGAAATCAGTCTGCTCCAAATAGGTAATTAGATTTTCTATACCAGGACGTTTAGTTGATGTTAGTATAGAGATTATTTGTTGTTTATTTTCCATCAGATATTACCTCCCCTGAGCTAGTGTCAACAACCTTTCCGCTTTCTAATTGTCTTATATTGTTTTTAGATCCGAATAGTAAATTGGTTGCCCCAATACCAGCTGCAATCTTAGCCATTTTTACATCATCATCCTTCGTTTCATCTAATTCAAGGTAGATGATAGTGAATGGCTTTTGGAGTTGTTCCAATGAATAATGAGCTTTAATATTAAATGCTTTTCTAATACATCTTAGCTGTGCACCAGTCTCTGCCTTTTGAGCAGCTTCCGGATCATACATTTTATTACCATTTGTTAGAGGCTTATCCATGCTTATTGTTTTACTTTGTGTAATGGATGACCAACCTCCTGAAGGATCTCTAAATTTCATTTCAACAGTTGCGGTTACAACTCTATTTTCTTTATCCTGGACAATATCAGATCTAACAAAATTAGCTGCAGCTGCACTTCTAATCCTATATAATCCTTTTGCCGACAATGAATATCTAGGCTCTTTATATTTATTGCCGTCTGGATCCTTAGCATTCTTTTGATTGTAAAATTCAAAATCTTCTCTATCCATTGATATGAAAACCATATTTATAACTGGCTTGTACATTGCAGGAATATCTTGAACACTTTGTACATCAACTAACATATTAAATGAATGTGGACATGCTTCATAATCTTTTAAGAATTCTTCCATTGAAGTATATTTATGTATAGGCATACCTTATTGACCTACCTTTCTTAACATTTATTTTCATTCAGTAATTTCAACAAAATCACCATTTTTTAATGTGTACCAGGTGTCTGCTTTTATAATTTCTCCATCAACAGACACTGATTTAACATCCTTCCTATGCCATTCAAAATTTTCATCTTGATACCATTCTGCTATAACTAACCAGCAACCTAAAGCTCCTTTCGCCTTACTTTCAATGCCTAATGCACAGGCTACACTTTCTTTTCCTTCCACAGTGGCAGCTGACTTGTATCCGGTATTGGTGGCAGCTGACTTGTACTCATTATTTGACTCTTTTGCATCCTTCCAATTAACCTTATCTAAAATAAACTTAACACCAGCCTCAATGATTCCTTTTATTCCAATCTCAGCAGATATGTGAATTTTTGAAACTGCAACTTTACTATCTCCGTCACGTTCTTTATCTATATCACCATCGCCTTTTACTTCACAGTAACGGTTATCGGACGGGGGGTAATAATTAAATACGTCCATTGGATTTTCACAGAAATGAAAACCAGAGCTGCAAGCCTCTACAGGTCCATCGTGAACAAATTCTTTTCCAACCTCGTACTGAAACCCTCTACATTTCAAATCTTTGTCAAAACCTTTAAATCCTATCATATTATTGACCTCTCTTTCTTATAAGTGATATAATGCAATTGAACTTTTTATTTATCGCCTTAAATA
>JAEWZA010000092.1 GCA_023395575.1 Bacillota bacterium | reverse complement strand
AAGCAGAAGTAAAACAAACATGAAAGCATCAGATTACGAGTTGGCTATGAATGGTTCTGATATTTTTAACTTTACAATAACTGATGTACAAAAGGGCTTATCTGATTTTATGACACAATATTCTATTGATAAAAATAATGTAGATATGTTTGTACTTCATCAAGCAAATTTATTTATTATTAAGCATTTAGCCAATAAGCTGGGTATTTCTCTGGGAAAGTTACCTATATCTATTGACAGATATGGTAACACAAGTGGTGAGTCCATTCCACTGACGCTTGTTGATGCTTTGGGAGAAGAAACATCTGATGATATTATAAAGCTTGTAATGTGTGGCTTTGGTGTAGGATTATCATATGGTGGAATATATTTGGAGATGAAAAAGTCTGTATGTCTTCCAATGATTTATACTAATTATTATTTTAATGGGGAGGATAAAAATTGATAAATCCTATGGAATTGAGTGGTAAAAATATATTAATTACCGGTGCTTCGTCAGGGATAGGAAAGGGTATTTCTATATATTTAAGCAGGCTTGGAGCAAACATCATTATGGCTGCTAGAAATGAAGAAAAGCTTAAAGAGACTTACAAGGAGTTGGAGCCTGGTAATCATTCCTATTACCTAATTGACTTAAATAATTTAAATGATATAGAAGGTATGTTTGATAACATATGCAGCGGAGATAAAAAGCTAAACGGAATTGTTCATTCAGCTGGAATATCTCGTACTGTTCCTATTATGTACTTAAAAATGGATGATTTAAAGAACATAATGACAATTAATTTTTATGCCTTTATAGAGCTTGTAAAGCATTTTTCAAAACGCAAGTATAGCGATGGTGGAAGTGTAGTAGCAATATCTTCTATATCAAGTAAAGTTGGGGCTAGAGGGCTATCTGCTTATTGTGCAAGCAAGGGAGCAGTAGATAGTGCAATTAGAGCAATGGCAGTTGAACTGGCGGCAAAAAATATAAGAATAAACTCTGTTGCACCCAGTATGATAAAAACTCAAATATATGACGGCTTAGTTGAGCTTGTTAATAATAATAATTTTGAAGCAGACTTAAAGAAAAGACAGATTATGGGCTTGGGTACGACGGAAGATGTTGCTGGAGCAGCGGCATTTTTACTAAGCGATGCAGCTAAATTTATTACAGGTACGTCTATGGTGGTTGATGGTGGATATTTAGCGCATTAGTAACTATTACACATAATTATTTCTGAAATAAAAAAGACATGATGAATAGCATGTCTTTTTTATTTGTCACTGCACTCGCGTACTATTTTTAAATAAGTTATCGGTATACGTAAATTGTTGTTTTGCAACAGCCTTTCTTGATATGAAAATAATTAGGATCAGTATTCACAACCATCAGTAAGCTCCTCTTTAATTTTATTAAGAAGCATATCAATATTGTCCTTGCTAACTGTTCCTTTGAAATAGCCGGCAGCAAGTGTTAAAACAGAATTATAGGTACATGCCATCAATAAAAGCCCTGGTGCACGGATGGCTGGAGGTAGAAGATAGCTATCTATTACAGACTGGCTGCCAAACTTAATTAATGATTTTGAAATACAGCCTAGATTAGATAGGGTAGGAACACATTTATCACCGCAATAAATGGGACAATATTTTTGCGAATTCCTAGTTTCCTGCCAAGCTTGATAATAAGCAAGTATTTCTTGATATGTCAGCTTTTCAACGCGCTCAAGCCCAAGAGCACTTTGCAAACCAGGATATCCCTGCTTAATTTCCTTCATCACTGCGGAAGCCCTCTGTAAGGTTTCATTGAAGGGCTCGTTCATCGACATTGTGAGCTTAGTGCTTACTGAACCAGAAAAATTCCTTATTGCTTGTGTTTTATGATTAGGAAGGTAACGGCGTAAGTCTACTGTAATTGGGATTTCCATAGGAAGTCCATAAATTGGCTGACCCATTTTGAGCATAGCCCTATAGTATGCTGTTAGAATAAAATCATTAACTGTTACACCTTTACTTTTGGAACATTTATTTATTACATCAATATATCCATATGGGAATCTGATAACAGACATACATGCTACATTTGAGCTGCATGCTTCCCAAGGGAATGACCACATAGGTATGGATATGTCAGACCCTGGTAAGAATAGTGAATCTTGATTTGTAATTCCTAATTCTGAGAACAGTCTATCTTGATCTTTTCTTCCAGCGATTCTGGGCACAGGTATATAAGCTCCATTTTCATGCTCGATTTTATTGTATATGTCAGAAAGCAATTGAATATATTCCAAGGCGCCTAAACCATCACAACAAGCATGATTTATTTTTAAACCAATAACATCATAGTGCTCGCAGCGCATTAGTTTTATATTCAACATAGGATCATTATCTATGTCAAAAGAGCTTTGAATAAAATTAGAAATGGATTGGTCGATATCATTAGTTTCCTCAAGTGAAAAAAATCTGATTATACCGATATTATCTAAAGGCTTCCAATAGGGTTTGGTATCTTCAATAAATCGGCATTTAAAAACAGGTTCTGTCTCTATTGATAATTTTACTGCTTGCTTTAATTTATACAAATCTATTTTTCCGTCCAATTTCAAAATTGCCTGAATTTGAAGATTTGAGGTATTATAACGTGCCACATAATTATATATGTCATGTCCATTAGCAGGAAAAGTGCCTTTAGTTTCTATTCCTCTATTAGAAAAATTGTAAGCAGACATAAAATTTTCAAACATTTTACCACAATATTTATAGTAATTAGCTATACCATCAATGGTTTTATTGTAAAAATCTATATTGTACTTGAACATATCATTCATATTAACCTCCACGCCTCATTTTGGAACAAAAACTTAGTAGCCTTTGCTCCGTTGAGGTATGCTATCTTTTTAATTGTACTATTCTAAATACACATCAAAAACTGCTTGTGTTTATGTGCCTCGAAAAAACAGGCCTTAAATGGTTATTTTGTTTTTGTCAACAACTAGTGTCTGAAGTAATGAATAAATATCAGGTGCAGTTTTTTCTATATTAAGTGGATTAACATTTATATCTGTCCACCCATGTACAGTATTTCCTGTTGCTAAAAGTTTCCCGTTTATATTGTTAAGCACGTTGTATTCAAATTTTATCTTTACGTAGGAAACAAAGGTTATACAGGTTGTTACACTTATTTCATCTCCGAATTTTGCAGGGCTTTTATATTTACACTCCATATGTGAAAGAGGAAGGTATAATCCCAAAGAATTGAACTTTGAATGGGGGATACCCGCTTTGATTAAATAATCTCTTCTTCCAGTCTCAAACCACTTAGGGTAGACGGTATGATGCACAATACCCATTATATCCACATCAAAAAAGCTAACTAAAAAGGAAGTTCGGGTTATCATAATTATGGACTGGACACCTCCTGTTCAAAAGGGATACCGATAAGATTATGTGCGAAAGTTGAGTATTTAGCTTGAGATTAATCTTTTTCACAATTACATGCTCGTAAAAGTTCTTTTTCAATTGCATTGAGAAGACTTTCCATATCCTTATGACTGACAGAATCCCTGTAATAGCCTATCGATAATGTTAATATATCGTTATAGGTATTGGAAAAAAGCATAAATCCGGGAGCACGTATGGCAGGAGGCAATAAATATGCATCGGACACAATAGTATCTCCGAATTTAATTAATGTTCTTGATAGGTTTCCTAGATTATAAAATTCAGGAAAACATATATTTCCAACATAATAAGGTTGACTTCTATAAATTTCTGAATATTTAGAAAGACGTTCAGAATAATTAATTAAATAGGAATAACAAGTCTTTCCGAGATATTCTTCACCGACAGCACTACTAATACCAGCTGGTCCGCTGCTATTTGAGATGCGCTGTGTGGGATTTTCGGCTTGAGCTCTTACAACCCTAGATAAAGTGTCTTCAAAGGGTTCGTTTGAAATTTTGGCTATACTGGTTATAAAACCTCCAGTAAAATTTCTTGCTAATTGGCTTCTATTATCGTCGATATAACTCCGAAGGTCTGTTTTAGAGGTGATATCCATTGGAATACCATATATTGGCTTAGATAATTTAAACATTGCCCTATAAAATGAGGTCAATATTAAATCATTTAATGTCGCGCCTCTTGACTTAGCATATTGATTTATTGAATCCAAACTGGTATGAGTAATTCTATTAATAGCATAACGAATCTCATCTTTTCCGCTATTTCTCCAGGGGAAGGCCCACATGGTTTTGGGAAAATCCAGCATTGAATTCCAATTGAGCTCAGGGTGTGCTTTGCCTAATTCTTCATATAATGTACTTTCATTTACCATACTGTCTATACGGGATTCGGCGTTAAAGTCAACATCTTCTTGATTGATACAGGAGTATATGTTTGACAACAGATGTATATATTCCTTTGCATAGGTTCCATCACAGCATGTGTTATTAATCTTCAAAGCTAATATGTCATGATCTTTCAAACGAAATAGTTTTGCTTTTATGTTAGCATCACTATCAACCTTTAGCGGTTTCTGTATAAATAATTTAACAGCTTCATCTGGGTTATCTGTCTCTTCAATTGAGCAAAAAGTTATTTCGTCAAGGTTATTTAACCGCTTCCAAAAGGGTGGGTGGCCTTCAACAAATCTACAACCAAAGACTGGCTCTACATCGACAGATAGTCTTATTGCTTTATTTATTTGCTCTAAGTTCAACCTTCCGTCAAGATTTAATATGGCCTGAATTTGTAAAAAAGGCATGTTAATCTGAGAAAGATGGTTTAATACATCATGTCCGCTTGCAGGAAATATATCAAGGTTTTCGCCGCTATCATCATCGGAAGCTTCATCTATATCAGGAGATTGGTCTTCAATAGAGGGTATATACTCATCTTGAGCTTCATCTGCATCGGACAATTCATTTTCTAAAGCAGCTATATCCTCATTTAAGGGTGCTTCTGAAGCAGAGGAGCTAGCACCTTTTGAGCATGGAGCTTGAAAAGTGTTCATGTTGTGTTGGACGAATTCCTTAATTAGCATAGAATAATTATCATAGTACTTCATAATATTTTCAAAAATGTTTTCGCGATACTTACTGAAAGCTTCTATATTGTTTTTATAGAACTCAGCATCAATGATACTAAAGTCTTTATAAACTTTTGATAGATTTTCAAAAGGATTGGTATTATCAGTAGCACTAGTTTTATTTCTATTTTCCATATATTATCCAGCCTCCTTATAACACTGAATTCATTAAAGAAGTGGCATGGACTTGCTCCTTCTTCTTATTTTAAGAACTTCATATATGCTAATCAATTCTGAAAACCAAAACAGTACCCACCACAAATAGAAGAGGGGTACATTTTGCAGCCACGTTATGTATTAAAAGTTCTTAAACTCAAACTTAGGCAAGACCTACAATAGCATTATATGAACTATATACTCAAATGTTACAAATGGGAAGCTGAGGATATAAAAACTGAAGAATGGAACTAACTGCTTAAGCTAAACACTCCTTAAGCGCTTCAATAGATAAAATTTTAAAAGAATTCTGATAGTAGTCGAGAATATTTTCTTCCTTCATTTTTGCAAGCTCACGGCACATTGAGGTTCGGGAGACGTTGAGATATTCGGCCAGTTCGTTTCTATTAGGAGTTATCTGAAAGCTTAGGCTATTTTTGTCTTTAACTTCATGTAAAAGGTAAGCTGCAATTTTTTCTCTCATGCCTTTTAGAGTAAGAAGTTCAATTTTAGTGTTTAGATTGTAATTTTTCTGACCGAGAATAATCATCATATTCTGAATAATCTGAATGTGGAAGTTGCAGGAATTGCTGCAGCTCTTGGTAATTTTCTCATAGGGAACAAAGAGTATTTTTGTATCTTCCTTTACCCTGATTGTGACAGGCGATATGCGTTTTACAGTGCAGACAATTCCTTCACCGAAAATTTGAGAGGGGGTTAAAAAAGCCATTATGTGACGATTCCCAGCAAGGTTTTCCTTTATAATTTCCGCTTGACCTGATAAAAGTATCCCTATATGATTAATTTCATTTCCTGAAAAGAAAACATATTCATCAACCTTGTAGCTCTTTGTATAGGAACCTAGACAGGATAGAAGTGGTCCCAATTCTTCGTCTGCAATGCCCTTAAATAATGTGCATTTTGATAATATAGAAGTATAATTTTCCATATTTATAGCCATGTTCATATTCTACATAAACTGATTTAATGTAAAAATGACATGGAAGCTCACCTCCAAAAAGATTTTGTTAAATTGTGCTAATTATTTATATTTTGTATCTATAGCTACATCATAGTATAACTAATTCTATTATACTAAGCATATCAAATCAAGCACAAAAATAAAAACAACTATAAATAAAAAGGAGATAGATTATATGGAAAATAAAATGTTTTGTTATCAATGTCAAGAAGCTGCAGGTTGTACTGGATGTACTAACGTAGGTGTATGTGGAAAGTCACCAGAGCTTGCTAAAACACAGGATTTATTAATTTATGCTACAAAAGGTTTAAGTGTTGTTACAACCGCACTGAGAAGTCAGGGAGAAAGTGTTTCACCAGAAGTAAATCACCACATTACACTAAACCTTTTCACAACAATTACAAATGCGAACTTCGATGATGATGTAATTTACCAAAGAGTGCTAGATACTGTAAAAATCAAAGAATCATTATTGAGCAAAGTAACAAATAAGGAGAACTTACATCCGGCGGCATTGTGGAGTGGTACTACAAAAGAGGAACTAGATGCAAAAGCTGAGACAGTTGGAGTACTTTCAACAGAAAATGAAGATGTACGAAGCCTTAGAGAACTTATTATATATGGAAACAAAGGCTTGGCAGCTTATATGAAACATGCTAACGAGCTAGGCTATGATGATGATGCAATAAATGCATTTATGCAGAAAGCATTGGCTGCAACCCTAGATGACAGCTTAAGTGCAGACGCTTTAGTAGCACTTACTTTAGAAACAGGAAAAACAGGTGTGGATGGAATGGCACTTCTAGATACCGCAAATACTTCTACTTATGGTAATCCTGAAATTACAAAAGTTAATATTGGCGTAGGTAAAAACCCAGGTATCTTAATTTCTGGACATGACTTGAAAGACTTAGAATTGCTGCTTGAACAAACACAGGGTACAGGAATTGATGTATATACTCATTCAGAAATGCTACCAGCTCACTACTATCCTAAGTTCAAGAAGTACAGCAATTTTGTAGGAAACTATGGAAATGCATGGTGGAAACAAAAAGAAGAGTTTGAAAGCTTTAATGGACCAATTCTTATGACAACAAACTGTATTGTACCTCCTAAGGATTCATATAAAGCAAGATTGTTTACAACAGGCTCAGCAGGCTTTACTGGATGTACTCATATAGGAAAGGACGAGAATGGTCATAAAGATTTCTCTGCTATTATAGAAATGGCAAAAAGCTGTGCGGCTCCAACACAAATAGAAGAGGGCGAAATAATTGGAGGCTTTGCTCATAATCAGGTTTTAGCATTGGCTGACAAAGTTGTAGATGCTGTAAAATCAGGTGCTATCAAGAAATTCTTTGTAATGGCGGGCTGTGATGGACGTCAAAAGTCTAGAAACTACTACACTGACTTTGCAAAAGCACTTCCAAAGGATACTGTAATTATGACTGCAGGCTGTGCAAAATATAAGTATAACAAGCTGGAGCTTGGTGACATTAACGGAATACCAAGAGTACTTGATGCAGGGCAATGTAATGATTCATATTCCTTGGCAGTAATTGCACTTAAGCTTAAGGAAGTATTTGGACTTGATGATATAAACAAGCTGCCTATCGCTTTCAACATTGCATGGTATGAGCAAAAGGCTGTTATAGTTCTTCTTTCACTCTTATACTTGGGAGTAAAGAATATTCACCTTGGTCCAACTTTACCAGCATTCCTTTCTCCAAATGTCGCGAAGGTGTTAGTTGATAACTTCGGAATTGGCGGAATAACTAATGTGGAAGATGATATCAAAATGTTTTTAGGCGATGAGGAAAAGGCTGCTATTACAAAAGATATGATAATTGGCGATGTTTTAAAAGCAAGTCCTGATAATGCAAAAATATTAATGGAAGCAGGAATGCATTGTCTAGGGTGCCCTTCATCACAAGCCGAATCATTAGAAGATGCTTGTGCAGTGCATGGGTTGGATGTTGAGGATTTGTTGAAAAAGCTGAACTAATCAACAGGAAAAATTGAGATAATAATTAAGTAAGCACTATTGAATAAAAAGCAGCTGTGCTTTGTTTTCCACAGCTGCTTTTTGCATACTATCTATTTCACTACAATTGCATCAAAAACACTCTTGTTTTTAACAACAACATACTTTGAGTCTGTAATTAGCTTATCAATATATAAGTCAGCTGCATTATTTGTGAGCTGTGTACGGATAGATTCCTTTACATCTTCATAAGTGCTTCTTTTAACAAATTTCATTATATGATAGCCATAAGATGTTTTAACAATACCAGTATCGCCTTCTTTAGCCTGGAAAGACCACTCTTCAAATTCTGGCACCATTTCACCTCTGCCAAAGGTATATTCTCCACCAGAATTTTTCGAACCAGGATCCTCTGAGTACTCCTTTGCAAGAGCAGTAAAATCTTCTCCAGCATTTACCTTTAGTAAAATATCTTCAGCTTTTTTCTTAACTATTTCGTGTTCTTCAGCACTTTTATTGGAATCTGCCAAAAATAATATATGCTTTACAGTAACATTCTCATAGCTAGATTTATTGCTTTCATAGGTCTTTAAAATCTCATCTTCTGATATTGGAAGTTTACGTATTTCTGCCTGCAAATTTTTGTTTGCTAAGTCATAATCCTTTAGAAATTGAGTGTACTCTGCCAAGCTAATACCAAATTCTTCCTTTAAGGTTTTTTCAGCGGCTTCTTTACTGCCTTTCTGATTAATAAATTCTGTTATTGAGCTATCAATTTTTGCAAGTTCCTCAGCAGTTAGGACAGTTTTATTTGCTTTAGCTCTTGATAAAAATATAGCATGTTCTTTTGAATAATCAAGAGCCATTTTTTTAGCTAAGCTTGCAGCTGTTTCATTGTCTATCACTGTATCCCACATGTTTTCTTTTATGGATAGAGTAGCTGCATTCTGAGATATATAATTCATTAAATAGTTTTTAGCATTGCTTAAGTAAATATTGAATTCGGCTTTTTTAATTTTCTCACTGCCAAAACTAGCTACATAATCACTAGGTGAGCCTATGGAAATTGATTTAGTAGTGCCTTCCCAGTTTACGAATAAGCCTAGATTTTCTGAAACAAATTTTAAAGGGACCATAGTTCTTCCGTTAATCTCTTTTGGTGCAACAGTTGATGTTACCTTTTTACCATTTACAACAGCCGACGTTTTATTAAGCCACAGTTCAACTTTGTTTTTATTGTATGTAACAGTTACTTTTTTACTTTTGCTGTCCCAGCTGACTTGTCCGCCAAAAGCTTCAATTATTGCACGAATAGGGACTAATGTAGTGTCTTTAACTAATACAGGAGTAACTTTAATATCTGTGTCAATAGCTTTCTCAATTCCGCTAACCAACATATTTGGTTTTCCAATGTTAAGCAAAATAACCTCATCATTTTTGATTGCAGCATAGGAAGAAATTATAGAACCTCCTGCTAACAAAACTGTTAAGCCCATTGCTATCAAGAATTTATTTTTCATTTTAGCCTCCTCCAAAAAATAGTAATATCTTTATTTCTCAACTTTCCAAATGAAGAGTATCATACATGCCTAATCAAGTTTCTTAACCTGCAAACTAGCTAATTTTAAGCAATTATTTTACTTTTTATTTGTTAGGGTCCCCACACCTGCAATTTTCAACTGTGAAAGTTAAGTATATTACTTTTTAATACAGTATATTTACAATTCGATTATATACTATTTAAAATATATTCACCACGATTTTTACAAATAATTTATGTTATATCCTGTAAAAATAGAAAAAAATTAATTGTCGTGAATAGCTATAATTTAGCAATTAGAATAAAATAACTGACATATCCTAAATGATGATTTTATGGTACGGTAAAATTATGGAAGAAACATAATATTGCTAAACCAGTTATTTAGGTATAGGATTAGTGATTGTAAGAGAGCAGAAATGGTTTGCAAAAATTAATTTGGCGAAATAATAGCATAAGAAAATATATTGAAAAATAGCTTATAGAAATTTATAATTGCATTATATATATTGATAACAAAAATATATTGTTTAGTTATATACGAATTTAACTGGTTGAGCTAATTATTTTATAAACCTTGCATGGTGAATTATAATATTATTTACTGGTACTTCCGTACAAACTTATCTAAATGGGATACTCCCAAGATATTTGTTGAATTTGTATTGGTTCATCATAGTTAATTATACTGTCGCTTACATTCAGCATCCTTGCTTCATCGTTGCGCTAAAACCTACATCGTGTAGGTTTTACGGTATAACTAACTATTCTTCACCTACAAATTCAAACAAATATCTTTAACCAAGTATCCCATTTATCTAAGTTGTACTCGCGTACCAGTATAAACAATAAATAGTTTACCTGCAAACTAAGTTCATAATAAGTTAGCTCAACGCGTGAATTTTTGACGTCAAACAGAATTATTTAGGAGATTTTATGATTAAAATATACAATAGAAAAACAGGAGAATACGAAACAGAAAATGTGGCAGGAGGTACACTCCTCGATGCCTTATACAATTCAAAGGCTGGCAAATTTGGCCTTGAATTGTTAGTAAAAAGAAAAATATATTCTGCGCTAACAGGTTTTTTCTGTGATTTGAGGTTGAGCAAGAAAAGTATAGCTAAATTTGCAAAGAACTTCTCAATTGACTTCGAGGAATGTGAAAATAAGCTTGATGACTATAACAGCTTCAATGAGTTCTTTTCGAGAAAATTAAAGCCTACAGCCAGAAGTTTTGACAAGCCAGAAAATGAGCTACTATCACCAGGTGACGGACGTTTACAGGCATGGAATTATATTGACTATAAAGACATTATACAAATAAAGGGTATGAGCTATAGTCTTTCGGACTTGCTACTAGATGAAGAATTAGCCAAAGAATATGAAGGTGGAGCATATATGATTTTGAGGCTTTGCCCAGTAGACTATCATAGATTTCACTTTTTTGACAGCGGTGTTTGTAGTAGAGCAAAAAAGATTAAGGGTGAATACTATTCTGTTAATCCGGTGGCATTGAGAAAAATCCCAGAGCTATTCTGCAGAAATAAGAGAGAATACAGTATATTCAAGACGGACAATTTTGGTGAAGTTCTATATGTTGAGGTAGGAGCAACTTCTGTTGGCTCAATTGTTCAGACTTACGTTCCTGACTGCAGAGTAAAAAGGGGAGAGGAAAAAGGGTATTTTAAGTTTGGTGGTTCAACAGTTCTTCTGTTTTTTAAGAAGGATAAAATTATGATAGATATGGACATCATAAATCAGACAAGCGACGGTTTTGAAACTAAAATTTCAGCTGGTGAAACCATAGGAAAAAAATATTTGAAAGGTTAACTATACAAACTATACAAATTTTGCACTTGAGAAATTGGCTGTTTTTTTGTTGTGAATAACTTTATATTGGTTTATAATAAACTAAGTTGGATTTTTTATTATACAAAGACTTTGTATTTATATTGCAATATAGATTTGACTATGTTGCTTATGCGGCTTCAATGGAGATGCAGCAAATATATATTTAATGGTGAATATTGACATATATAAAATTGTTTTCGTAAGTATAGGTTATGGAGGTTGTTTATGAGTGAAATTAAATCAATCGGAGTTTTAACCAGCGGTGGAGATGCGCCAGGTATGAATGCTGCTATTCGTGCAGTTGTTAGAACTGGAATATATCATGGAATTAAAATGTTTGGAATAAGAAAAGGCTATAATGGTTTAATTAGTGGTGATATTTTTGAAATGAATGCAAGAAGTGTTTCTGATATAGTTCACCGTGGTGGAACAATACTACAAACTGCTAGGTGCAAGGAATTTACTACAGACGAGGGTATGCAAAAGGCAATGTCTCTGTCAAGAGCCTTTGGAATAGATGCCCTTGTTGTAATTGGCGGAGATGGTTCTTATAGAGGAGCTAGAGATTTCAGCAAATTTGGAATGAAGGTCATGGGACTTCCTGGTACTATTGACAATGATATAGCCTGCTCTGAATATACAATAGGCTATGACACAGCAATGAATACAGTTCAGGATGCACTTGATAAAATCAGGGATACTGCATATTCACACGAAAGATGTAGTGTACTTGAGGTTATGGGTAGACGTGCTGGTCATATAGCATTGAATGTAGGCGTTGCTGGAGGTGCAGAAGTAATATTGCTTCCTGAAAAAGAATTTGATTTTGATAAGGATATTATCAGAAGAATAGTTCAAGGGCGTAATAACGGCAAGAAAAACTATATTATAATTTTGGCAGAAGGTGTTGCTGAAAAAATTGGTGGAGCTCTTGAGTTGGCAAAGAAGATAGAAGACCTTACTGGAATAGAAACTAGAGGAACAGTACTGGGTTATATTCAAAGAGGTGGAAGTCCATCCATCAGAGACAGGGTGATGGCTAGTGCCATGGGAGTAAAGGCAGTTGAACTGCTTAAGGCTGGTGTTTATAATAGAGTAATGTGTGTTGAAAAAGCTAAGATTATTGATGTAGATATAGATGAAGCACTTTCAATGAGCAAGGATATTGACCATGAGATGCTTAGATTAATTGAAATTTTATCTATTTAGTCATGATTTTATGAACAAAACTGATAACCCCTTAATAAAGATATACCATAGTTCGATAGCATATCTTTATTAAGGGCGTTTTTATTATTTTTATAGATTGGGTTATCGAAATATTGCTGTTTTTTATTTCTTAAATATTAAATTCTGATATTTGAAAGGGGCTGCAATATCACAATCTACTCCTGAGAGGTACGAAGTATTTCCAAAAAATTTTAAAGCATAAGGTATGCTAGAATTATTACTAAAGACAGTAGAGTATAAAACATCGCAGAATCTCTGAGTTCTTTGATATGCTTCATTGAAAAGATCAATAAATGAGAGCCTGCTTTTTATGTTTTCGTCATGGGGCATACACCATTCAGAATTTCCAAGATTCAAATAATCAAGTCCGTCAGTTAGCTTAAGGGGGAAGATAATACTTGAATAGAGAGGAAAGCCATAAATAATAGAGTCTAATAAGCCAATTGCTTTTTGCTTTATTCCGAGTGAATCCTTACACAGCTTTTCTACTAAAAGCATGTCTTTAATGGCTTTGCAAATTTCCTTTTTCGGAACTTGAAGAGCAAAAACTGATTTTATAACACTTTCGTACATTTCGCTAATTATATTCCGCTCAGTAGACGTTACATTTATAAGCTCGTAAGGATGTATTTCATATACTTTCTTATTTAGAAGCATGTCACACATTAATACATCAATAGATGTTTCAAATTTTCTATGATAGCAAATAAACAAATTTTCATTTGTATTGAGATTTGTTTTGAAACCTGACTTGTAATAAATATATGGATGTCCAAGGCTGTCCATGCAGTTATGGCATAAGAAGCCCATAAAATACACAGTTAGCACATTTTTAGTATATTCATTTTGCTTAACTATATATTCAATAATGGCTTTAAAAAATAAATTTACTTTTGAAGTATGAATAATGTGCCCAATGTTGGAGGGAAAGTTTTTTTTGCGCCAGGGCCAAACTTCATGAAAAAACATTATATCAGGACCTTGGGTGCCTAAGTTAAATACATTCTGGAATTTACCAATAAGCTCCTTGCATTTTTTACTTTCTATATTTTTAATAGACTCCAACCCACAAAGGTAATGAGTAACTATATTTGGCATATTACCCTCCTATAAATAAAAGAAATACTCCTAGCATAGCTCAATTTATCATTATTTATACCATTTTATTTTGCTATTAGTTTAATTTGTTTAGTATGTCAAAATATATTTAAAATAAGTAACTCAACTTTCTTATTTGCTTATAGCTTACTGCTTAATAAGCAGTAATAATCACTCAACAAGTTCTGTAACCCTCATTATATCAGCTAAGTATTAATATATCTAGAAGTTATCTAAAATATAACACTAAATCCTAATAGATAGTTGAGTAAGGAGTCAAATATAAGTAGATATGTTAGCTAAAGCGATAATAAAATTGTTGACAAAAGACTTAATTGGTTGTATAGTTAGTTACATAAGTAATTAACCAAATAACAGACTAACACATATATTGTTTTTGAATAGAAAATATGGAGGTGATATTTTGAAAATAGACTTTAGCAATGATAAGCCAATTTATATCCAGTTAGCTGAAGGAATAGAGGATGCTGTTCTTTCAGGAGTATATGTAGAGGAAACACAGATTCCCTCTACAACTGAGATTTCTGTAAATTACAAGATTAATCCTGCAACGGCACTGAAGGGAATAAATTTACTGGTTGATGATGGTATTGTATATAAGAAGAGGGGGTTAGGTATGTTTGTAGCAACAAGTGCAAAGGAAAAGATTCTTGATAAGAGGAAAGTAACTTTTTTTGATTCATACATTACTACACTAATTTCTGAAGCTAAAAAGCTTTCTATTTCTAAGGAAGATATAATAAAAATGTTAGAAAGAGGGTTTGATAAATGAGTTATATAGAGATTAAAAATATTACAAAAAAATTTGGAAATACAGTTGCTCTTGAGGATGTATCTCTAGTTGTGGAGAAAAATAAAATTTACGGGCTTTTAGGAAGAAATGGTGCAGGAAAAACTACACTGCTTAATCTAATGACAAACAAGCTTTTTCCTACAGAGGGAGAAATACTGGTAGATGGTGATAATGTGATAGAGAATGATAAACCTTTATCAAAAATCTATTATATGACTGAAAAAAACTTCTATCCAGATTCAATGACTGTAAAAAGTGCTTTTAGGTGGAGTAAAGAATTTTATCCAGATTTTAATGTGAATTATGCAGAAGCCTTAAGTGAGAAGTTTTTGCTAAAAACCAATAAAAAGATAAAATCTCTTTCAACAGGATATAAATCTATTTTTAAAATCATTATTTCATTATCCTGTAATGCACCGATAATTTTGTTGGATGAGCCTGTACTTGGTCTTGATGCCAACCATCGAGATTTGTTTTACAAAGAGCTCCTTCAAAGTTACAGTGAAAATCCAAGAACAATTATTATTTCAACACATTTGATTGAAGAAGCTGCTGATATAATAGAGAATGCAATAGTTATGAAAAATGGGAAGATAATTATGAATGACTCAGTTGAAAACATACTTTCGCAAGGCTTTTGTGTTTCAGGAGGTGCGGCGGCAGTTGATAAATTTATAGCCGGTAAAAATGTTTTAGGAACAGATGCACTTGGAGGGCTAAAAACTGCATATCTCATGGAAAAGATTAATCAAAGCAGTATTCCTGATGGGTTGGAAGTATCAAAATTGGATTTACAAAAATTATTTATTTACATGACGAATTCATAGGAGGGATAGAATGAGACTAAAATCTGTAGTTAAGTATAATCTTTATGATATAAGATATGGAGTAATGGTTTATTATACTGTTATTGCTGCAATAATGGGCTTACTGGTTTTTATGCAGCAAAGCAAGATTGTAAATATTGGTAGCAGTGGTTTTGTTAGTGGGGCTGAGGCTTCCGCAATTTTCTTGTTTGTGTGCGGCTTAAACTCCTTTAAGCAAAATTACTTGTATTTATCCACTAATGGAATAACCAGAAAAGCTCAGTTTTATGGATTTCTCATTAGTTCAGTTATTATAGCAGCAGCAATGGCTTTTATTGATACTGTATCCACAAATATAATAAATGTATTCATAGACTATCGTCCAATGTTTTACTTGATGTTTAGGGATTTCACAGCAGAATCTTCTCAAATACTAATTACGTTAATGAACTTTTTATGGAATGCAGCAGTTTATTTACTAGCATTTGTTATAGGATATTTTATAACTACTTTATATTATAGAATGTCAAAAATTCTTAAAATAATTGTTTCTGTAGGAGTACCCTCTTTGTTTATAATTGGTTCTCCGATGTTAGCTAGTTATTTATATAGGATTGGATATCTTAATGAATTTTCAGCTGCTATAAAATTTTTGGCAGATGGAAATGGTAATGCTAATGTGAACATAATATCTATTGTACTGGAAACTGCTATAATAGCTGGATTATCATATTTACTAGTTAGAAGGGCACCTGTGAAGGAGTAATACGTAAATGTTGTACTATAAAAATAATTAGAAATGTAAGAAAGTTAAGTTATAAAAGAAAAGTACCAGATGTCTAATCCGTATTCTTTACTATAGGATGTAACAACTGGTACTTTTTCATTTGACTTCTTCTTTACTCAACTTTCAAATCTATTTTTCTAATGGCTTTATCTTATCTAAATAGCTTTGCAATTCCGAAGAAACAACCATGTCTTTAAAGCTCATTGTATAATCAAAGTAGTGCTGGTTTGAACTACTCTTGAGTATAACTGTATAGCTCGAAGCATTGTCTTTATATGATGCATCAATTGACAAATCTAAAATTTCCTTAATTATTGCTTTGTCGGTTATTTCAACATTATTAGGTGATGACTGGATTGTTTCGGTTTTTCCATAAGAATTATAGCTATAATCATACTTATAATTCATTGACTGTAAGGTAATAGATGCTACATCTTCAGCCTTAACAATTACCTGTTCGTATATGCCATCCTTTTTTAGCCACTCAAGAGTATTTGTATAATCGGCTCTTAGTGCATAGGTTACATTCCTATCCTTTGTATCAAAAGTAGTAATGGTTACCAATTCCTGGGAGTTTGTTATCAAATCCTGATAAGTTAACTTCTGGATATCCTTTCTAATAGCTGTTTTAAAGGCTTCCAGCTGAGCCTTGTCTGAAACAATAAAAGGATTTTTAGCTGCGCGTCGGTCATTTATTTCTATATATTTTATGTTCTCAGCTTCCTGATATAGTATTGGGAATCGATTTTCTTTGTATTCATCACTTTCATAAATTGGAGCAAGAACTGAAGCATGAGTGATAGTGTCTATTGAATATTTTCTAATTATTCTTTTGCCGTTTTTCAGCTTATATGCAATGTACTGATTATTTCCATTGTTGCTTCTGTTATCAAGTACATATTGATGCAGTTTTGTAATGTTTTCAATGTTTTTTATATCTTTATAAACATTTGTATCGCTATTATTATAATTGTCTTTATTAAAGTCGGGATCATCCTTGTTTTCAAACCAATAAATATTATAGCCTATATATGTTTCTTGAACTTCGCTTGGATTTGGAATCTTGTTAATATAGCCGATAGCATCGAAACGTATACCCAAAGTCAGAATAACCAGAACCAATGCAAAGCCTAAATACCCTTTGTACGTATGTAATACCTTAAAGGATTTGTTTGTTACCATTTGGACTACAACATATGAAATTATTGAACTTATAAAATATCCCCAAACTGCATATGAGAAGGTATTATTTCCTATTCCTAAAAAGTAGGCTCCGCCAAAAAGAGTTGCGCATGAAACAAAACCATAAATAAATATTGGCCTAATAGGTCTAAAGGTAATTATATCTCCAGCAGTCTCTGGTCTTCTAATTTTAAAGGCATATAGTCCGCCAATCAGCAATGCTATAGTAACTGCAATGTAAACAATTGTTATTACAACTTGAGAGGATTCATAATCACTCATGTTAAACATTCTGAACATTGGCATATCATAGTAGAAATTTTTGTTTGAATAGGTATCAAATCCGTATAGGATACCTCTGAGGTTTACTCTTACAAATTCTGATAAGAATGTAGGAAGCAGATTAAGTATATAGACAAAAGCCAGTTGTGCAATAGAGCTGCCTGTAAACATACCTACAAATACTGACATTGCTAAAAACATAATACCAAAAAGAAGGGTGTAACCTAACCATATGAATATCAGTGCAGCAGAATAAATGTCTGAGAGTGAGCTAAAGCAATTCATCAGCAGCATTATTATGGTATTTAAGAATACTGGTACTGTAAGTAAAATTATTCCAGACAATAGACTGTTAAAATATAGGGCTGTTCTTGTTAATGGCATGCTATGATATAATGATGCCGAACGACTTTTTTGCATATATCTGAAAACTAAAGCTCCAATTGCAATAGGTACTACAAGAAGGAAAACTTGACTTGAGCCTCCATTAAAACCTAGTTCTCTTACAATAGAATCCTTAAGCCATTGAGAATTATTGTTACTGTTATGGTAATTGATTTGCTGGATATAATGATTAAAGGGCATTACAAAAAATAGTGCTAAAGCGTACAGAACACTAATCCACCAAAATCGCTTAATATCACTGATAATTAATCCCTTTTTAAATAAGGATGTTTTCAATTTCATAGCCTTTACCCCCTAATTCGTAAATAAATATTTCTTCAAGAGAAAGTGGGAGAATATCCAAAATAACAGGATTAGTTGATTTAACTCTTGAAATGATGTTTTCTTTGCTGCCTCTAACAATAAATTGCAGTACACTTCCGCTTTTAGTCTGATGTAATATCTCAGAATCTTTAAAAATATCTGTGGGAGCATCACTTGTATAGGCTAACTGTATTTTATGAATGTCAGATTTCATATTGTCAAGCTCTCTCTCAACCATCATTTTACCTTTGAAAAGGATACCAACATGATCACATACATCTTCTAATTCACGTAAGTTGTGAGATGAAACTAAGACAGTAGTTCCGTATTCAGCAACGTCCTGTAAAACCAGATTCCAAACCTTTTTTCTCATAACTGGATCAAGTCCGTCTACAGGTTCATCGAGAATCATAACCTTTGGTTTAGCAGAAATCCCTAGCCAGAAGGCAACCTGCTTCTGCATACCCTTTGAAAGCTTTGTTACTCTTCTCTTAATATCAATAGGGAAGACCTGCTTCAAAGTATTGAATCTTTCCCAGCTCCATGTAGGATACATGCTTGCATAGAAACTTGCCATTTCCTTTATACTGTATTGTGAAAAATAAAACAGATCATCAGATATATATACTATTTCTGCTTTAGTTTCAGGATTATCAAATACAGATTTATCATCTATGGTAATAATACCTGATTCATTTTTGTATATGCCAACTAAATGCTTTATAAGTGTAGTTTTACCTGAACCATTTGGACCGAGAAGCCCATATACAGAGCCTTTCTTGATATGTATATCAAGCTCGTCTAAAGCCTTAAAGTCGCCAAATGACTTGCTCAGAGATTTAACATCTATCATTATTTTGATGCCTCCTTTTTATTGTAAGTATCGTGTATTACATTAATAACAGTTTGCTCAGTGGTTAAAAGATAAATCAGTTCTTCTGTTGTTTTGACCAGTTGGGAAAATAGTTCGTTTCGTCGTGTTTCCACGGAAATTTTATCAAGTGGGGCAATAAAGTTGCCTTTTCCTTTTACGGAATAGATACAGCCTTCAGCTTCCAGTTCTTTGTATGCTTTTTGTATTGTGTTGGGATTGATTGTAAGCATTTGCGCAAGCTCTCGTACAGACAGAATTTTTTCATTTGGCTTGACGGCTCCGCTGATAATCAAATCCTTAATCTTAACCTTTATCTGTTCGTATAAAGGGTTAGAGTCTTTGAAATCTAATTGAATCATGGGCACCTCCTTAATTTCTTAACTGTATTAAAAGTAATAGTACACTTGGTACAGTTATAGTATAGTTTCAATAGATGGAATTGTCAATATATTTTTATGGTATTTATTTGTATTAATTCAACAAACTTTATTCGCCCAACTAATTCATGCAATTATTTCTAACCCTACTTTCGAATGGAAAGACCATCCGTGATTAAATTTACTAATGGTGGTTGCCAAGAAAACCAACTTATTTTAATAAACTAATTAACTTTTTATTTGATATGTTTGAACCAATTAAACTTGGGAAAATTGAATTGCTTACTTGTTAATGGCAATTTTTGTGCTGTGATATTGAGAATAAGCTTTAGTATGCGGCATGACAAAATTTTATGCATTAAAATCCATACTCATAGCACAGTATTCAAATTTGGTACAACCGCACATCAATGATATAATAAAAAATATAGAGTTTCGTAAAATTTCAAAAACATATAGCTTATTATTATTAAAGAAATGGAGACATATATGACAAAACCTATTATTGGAATACCTATGGGAGATCCGGCAGGTATCGGCCCTGAAATAATTGTAAAGGCATTAAGAGACGAAAAGATATATAAGACATGTAGTCCACTTGTGATTGGCGATGCCGACATAATAAAAAAAGCTGCTCAAATATGTAATGTAGATGCAAAAATAAACATAATTACATCTGCTAAAGCAGGAAATTACAACAAAAGTACAATAAACATTATTGATTTAAAAAACATTGATATTGCACAATTTGAATATGGTACTGTTCAGGCACAAAATGGACGTGCTGCCTATGAATATATTAAAAAAAGTGTTGAATTGGCGCTCTCTAATGAAATAACGTCTATTGCAACTACACCAATAAACAAGCCTGCATTAAAGGCAGCTGATGTTGACTTTATTGGGCATACCGAAATACTTGCAGGACTTACAAATACAAAGGATCCTCTGACAATGTTTGAGGTAAGAGGAATGAGGGTGTTTTTTCTTACTCGACATGTATCATTAAAAAAAGCATGTGAAATGGTGACTGTGGAAAGAATGCTTGACTACATAGACAGGTGCACTGAAGCCTTAAGAAGTCTTGGAGTTGATGAGGGCACAATGGCTGTGGCAGGACTCAATCCTCATAGCGGAGATAATGGTTTGTTTGGAACAGAGGATGATGAGTTTATTAAGCCTGCTGTATTAGCTGCCAAGGAGCAGGGGTATGATGTAGAGGGACCAATAGGTGCTGACTCAGTGTTTCATTTGGCATTAATGGGAAGGTATAATTCTGTGCTTTCTCTCTATCATGATCAAGGACATATTGCTACAAAAACGCTGGATTTTGAAAGAACAATTGCTATTACGCTAGGACTGCCGTTTTTGAGGACATCAGTAGATCATGGAACGGCCTATGACATAGCAGGAAATGGCATTGCTAGTGAGGTAAGTATGGTAGAGGCAATTCTATTGGCAGGGAAATATTCTGAGTCATATTCAAGATGGGTAAAGGACATATAAAGCAATGAATGGCAAGTTTTTATTTTATGGAGGCTCTGGATGATAATTAACACAGATTGATGAACAAGGAACTGGGGAGTTAATGGTTAAATATAAATTAATTATTGGTACAAATAGTGTTAGTATAATTTTTTTATTTTAATATTATTATTTTAAGAGGAGAAGTTTATAAATGAAAAAAATTTACGTATTGTTACTATTATCAGTATTACTACTAGTATCATCCTGTGAGTCAAAGCATATTGAAAAGAATAGTGGTTTAAGTATTTCTGGCATAACTACAAGTCTTGGAGCCTATGAAAAAAATTCTGATAATAATGAAATTCAAAGTTTTAAGTATACCATAACACTAACTAATAATGATGATGAGAACATAAGTCTACACTCTGTGACGCCAATACTCTCCGAAAAATTTTTAAGTTTAGTTATAGACAAAGATGTTACTTTAGAGGTAAATAAGATAATTGAAAAAAGTGGAATTTTAAATTTATCAGGGGAAATAGTTTTTAACACAAAAGGATTAGAAAAACAGGATATATTAAATTTGCAACCTTTTGTTAAGGAGGTCAAGATAACAGAAGAAAGAATAATACAAAAAACTTTCTAAATCGGTAGCAAGTTTTTCTATATATTTATCATTAGGGGCTTAACAATAAGTTTATCATTATGTAAAATATTAACATATACAGACAATTATTAATTTTTATCGTAGTATATGGTATTAAGTATATTTGGTTAATTATGCCAGTAGAATATGATTACATGAAACAAATTTGAGTCGTTGTACTTTAAATAAAAATTTGTTCCTCTGCGAAGCAGAGGTTTTCCACTAAAAGCTATATCAAATTTATATACCCTAATAGGGCATAGGAGGTTAATATGGGAGACGTAATTGATTACAAAATCATCGGGGATGATATGCAGATTGTCGAGATTGAATTGGATCCTTCTGAGGGTGTTAGGGCAGAAGCTGGTGCAATGATGTACACTGACAACAATGTAATGATGCAAACATCAACACAGGGTGGTGCGTTTAAAGGTTTGAAAAGAATGCTCACAGGAGAAAGCTTCTTTATTACTACTTTTTACAATGCTGGTACACAGAAAGAGCATGTGGCATTTTCTGCACCGTATCCTGGAAAGATAATTCCTATTGATTTGACCAGTGTAGGGGGAAGCTTTTTGTGTCAAAAGGATGCTTTCCTGTGTTGTGCAAATGGAGTGGATGTTGAAATTGCTTTTACAAGAAAGCTCGGAGCAGGCTTCTTTGGTGGAGAAGGATTTATCCTGCAAAGATTAGTTGGTGATGGAATGGCATTTATTCATGCTGGAGGAACCATTATTCGAAAGGACCTTATGCCAGGTCAGACCTTGAAGGTTGATACAGGCTGTTTGGTTGCCTTCTCACCGACAGTGGATTATGATATTCAGTTTGTAGGAGGCTTCAAAAATGCATTGTTTGGCGGAGAGGGTGTATTCCTTGCAAAGTTGACAGGTCCTGGAACAGTTTATCTTCAGAGCTTACCCCTTTCAAGACTTGCAGACAGGCTGACTTCCGCAAGCAGTGTACACCGTGAACAGCAATCAGGTATTGCAGGAATAGGTGGAGGAATACTTGGAGGTTTGTTTGGAGGAGACAATAAATATTAATATACATTTACTAATTCTACAAATATCTTGGGAGTAGCCCATTTAGATAAGTTAGTACGGAAGGGAAGTGCCAGTAAGCCAGTAATTTATATTACCTGCGAGGTCTATAAAATAATTAGCACAACGCATTAATTTATCTAGTTGTGCTAACCTATTTTAACTGAGTTAGCAGGTGAACTACTTTTTACTTATACTGGTACGCGAGTATAACTTATATAAATGGGATACTTGAGAATAATAAGAAGATTCTGAATATCATAACTTGATAATCAGAATCTTTTTAGTATTTTGCGATAATTGTGGAAGTTAATACATTTTTTTATTCAACTTTCCCAGTTGAAAAATCTTAGGTGTTAAACTTATCAATGGATAGTTGGATTAGAAAAAATTGCATGAATTAGTTGGTGAGTCGCAAGTATTTTTGCCGAAAAACCGACACGACGTCGGTTTTAGCACACTATGAACCATGGATGGTGAATGTGTGCGACGGCTAAAATACTTAAGATAAACCATTACTAATTCAAGCAATTATTTCGTCAACAAGCCATTGATAAGCTTAAACACCGATAGATTTTTTGCGGTGAGAAAGTTGAACTATTTTAAATAAAAAAAATATATTTTGCATAAAAGCAATTACAGTATATGCTATAATACTATTTGTTGTTCTCAACAGCATAAAATAGTACTTTTTGTATTAAAAATACAAAAGCGATATTAGTAATTGCTGCTATTTGTGTAGACTGCATATGAAGGGATTGGTAACTTGAAAGAAGAAGTTCTCCAATGAAGTATCACTTTAATTTATACCGAGATGGTGCGTAGGAGATTAGCATTGAATAACCTTTGCCAGCTCCGTTCCATCGCTGCAAATGGGGCCAAATGCGGCTATATAAAATGTGATTCTACTTTTAATATGCAAATTAGTTTAAACTGATTTTACACTAGAATAAATTATATATAACAAGTCATTGAGGATTGTGAAATGGAATTAATTAAAAAAGAAATACTGACAGATAAAAAACAAAGCAAGTATGATTTTATAGATGGAATCAAAAAGAGTATTCCTATTGCATTAGGATATTTTCCTGTGTCCTTTACTTTTGGACTAATGGCTGTAAATGGTGGAATTCCCGTATGGATTGTAATACTTATTTCAATGACAAACTTAACATCGGCAGGACAATTTGCTGGGACAAACCTAATTATTGCTGGCGCTGGATATGTTGAAATAACTGTGACCACTTTTGTTATAAATATAAGATACATGCTTATGTCGCTATCTCTTTCACAGAAAATCGCGCAGGGCATATCAAATGCTAAAAGGTGGATTATGTCTTTCGGAATAACAGATGAAACCTTTACTGTAGCAGCTATGGAGGAAAAAGACATTACATTTTCTTTTATGCTGGGGCTTGAAATTTTACCTTATTTGGGATGGGCGTTGGGTACGGCATCAGGAGCAATTATTTGTACCTTTCTGCCTGAAACTCTTCAAAATTCAATGGGAATCGCACTTTATGCTATGTTTATTGCGTTAGTTATACCAGCGGCGAAGAAATCAAAAGCAGCTCTTTTAGTTGCAGCCTGTGCAATTTGTATAAGTTCTCTGATTAAGTGGATACCTATATTCTCTTTTATATCCGGTGGCTGGAGAATAATTATTGCCACAGTGATTGCATGTACCTTAGGTGCTAAAATTTTTCCGATGGAGGATGTAGAGAATGACCACTAAAACAATAATAGCAGTGCTTTTAATGGCTATTGTGACATACTTTCCAAGAGTATTGCCTATGGCTATTTTTAAAAATAAAATACAGTCTCGCTTTCTCACAGCATTCTTGAGCTATGTACCTTTTGCAGTATTGGGTGCAATGATATTTCCGGATATATTGTTTTCTACGGGACATTTAACATCAGCAATTATAGGATTTGCTGTGGCTGTCATCTTGGCGTATTTTGAAAAAGGTCTGTTACAGGTTGCTGTTTGTGCAATAATTGCAGTTTATGTATGCGAATTGCTTGTTGGATAAATTCTGGAATTATATTATAATAGTCAATAAGGTTAGGGAAATTACATAAAAGCAAGTTTGGACGATGAGATAAATACAAATTTACTATAAATTTTTACTATTATTATGCGCCTTAAGTGGGCTTGGGAGGATTAAGCATGGATATAAAGCAAATATGTATAAATGCCAGTGATGCAGCAATTAAAATGGCAGCACTAGATTCAGAAACAAAGAATAATGCTTTAGCAAGAATTGCAATGGCATTGCTGGAAAACAAGGATAGAATAATAGAAGCTAATAATGTTGACTTAAAAAGAAGTGAGGATGAAAATCTTGCTTTTCCGTTATTGAAGAGACTCAAATTTGACGAAAAAAAGATTAATGATATAGTTGAGGGAATCAAAAGCTTAATAGGACTTAACGACCCTGTCGGAAAGACAATGCTCTCAACAATGCTTGATGATGGGCTTGAGCTATACAAGGTTACATGTCCAATTGGTGTTATTGGAATTATTTTTGAATCCAGGCCAGATGCACTTGTACAAATATCTACATTATGCCTGAAGAGCGGAAATAGCGTGCTGTTGAAAGGTGGAAGGGAAGCTAAAGAGACAAACAGGGTGTTAACTGATATTATCGAGGAGGCAACATTGGCTGCAGAACTTCCAAAGGGATGGATTAATCTTCTGGAGAGCAGAGATGATGTCAATGAAATGCTTAAAATGGATGAGTATATAGACCTTCTTATTCCTAGAGGTTCAAATGAGTTTGTAAGGTATATAATGGATAATTCCAGAATACCTGTTATGGGTCACGCAGACGGCATATGCCACGTCTATGTTGACGGGGAAGCAGACCTTGATATGGCTGTAAAGGTTACTGTTGACTCAAAAACTCAGTATGTTGCTGTGTGTAATGCGACAGAGACCTTATTAGTAAATGAGGCTATTGCAAAGAAATTTCTTCCTGACTTAAAAGCAGAACTTGACAAAAAAAGCGTAGAGATTTTCGGTGATGAGGGAACTCAGAAGATAATAGATTCAAAACCTGCTCGTGAAGTTGACTGGGCAACAGAATATTTGGATTATACTATTTCAATTAAGCTTGTAGCAGATTTAGATGAAGCTATTAAGCACATAAATACTTATGGCTCAGGACATACTGATTCTATTATAACCACAAATAAAGCTAATGCGCTGAAGTTTATGAATCTTGTTGATTCAGGTAATGTCTTCTGGAATGCCTCTACCAGATTCAGTGATGGCTTCAAGTATGGCTTTGGAGCTGAAGTAGGCATCAGTACTAGCAAGCTTCATGCAAGAGGCCCAGTAGGTCTTGATGGCTTAACTAGCTACAAGTACAAGCTAATAGGAAATGGCCATATAGTTGATGATTATGCTACAAACAAAAAGAGTTTTAAGCATATGGAAATGAATAAGAATATAGACTAGGAAAGTAAACAACTACATTAATAAGGAGAATTAAGCTTATGAATTTTGAGACAATTTCAACTGACAAAGCGCCTGCTGCGATAGGCCCATACTCACAAGCTGTAAAGGCTGGCAATACTATTTATACCTCTGGTGCTATACCTATAAATCCTATAACAGGAGAAGTGGTGTCAGGTGGTGTGGCAGAACAAGCAGAACAGGCACTTCAGAATTTAAAAGAGGTTTTAATTGGTGCAGGTGCGAGCCTCGACAATGTAGTTAAAACTACAGTATTCATTAAAAATATGGGTGATTTTGCAGTAATAAATGAAGTGTATAAGAAATATTTTACTCAGAATTATCCAGCAAGATCATGTGTTGAGGTAGCAAGACTGCCAAAGGATGTATTAATTGAGATTGAATGTGTTGCTGTAGTATAATTTTGTTTAGAGCCTCTGCAAAGCAAAGTCTGGCAAGTATACCTCCAATACGGAGGAGCGAATTTCAGTAAATAAGCTATTTTTATTAGAGAATACTTCTTAAATTGTTAAGGGGACGTAGGTCGGCTAGATGACTTTGCTTATGCAAATCAAAGTAAAAACGGGGCTGTTGTAAAACAAAATTAACTGCATATTGATGTCTTATTGCAAAAAATAGTACGCGAGTGCAATATATATCTAATTGCGAAGATCAGTTAGGAATTGATGCTAGAAATAGTAGGTGAAGAACAAGTATTGTAGCCGACACAGCTATAGGATGTAGCTGTGAGTATTACATCAAGACAGGATGTCGAGTGTTATACGGTCGACGGAAGTGCTTGTTCTTCACCTCAATTATTTCAGCGTCAATTTCGGGAGCGAGCCATAGATATATACTGCACGGGAGTACTATTTGAATAATACCATTGATATTTAAAATCTTTACAATACAATATACAGCACTTCCAATGTTTTCATAAGCTAGATATTATAAGCGTCATAATTATGTCCCAAACCATTTATCGATCCATACTTACATATCTCTATAATAAATAAGATTTGCTTCTAAATCTGCATCAACAGGATCATCTTTAAACATTTTAGAGTATTTGCCTGCTAAGGATTTTGCTGTTTTAGCCCATGAGTTGTTTAGTTGTGTTGCCAAGTCAGTAAATGCAGGCTGCTTAGCAAGTGTACTTCTCATTTCCTTTGGCAAAGGACAATAGCGGAACATAATAGATCTGACTATTTTATTGAGTCTTAGTATACCTTTTGACTCATAATTAATCCAAGTATCATAGTCGCTTGTAAAAATATCCTTCATTAGATTTCTGTTCTTCTGAATTTGTACCTTTATCTTAGCTTTGGCATCCTCTGTTAAGTCATGGTTCTTTTTGTAGAATTGAATATAATCTGTATATTCAGAGGTTAAAGATTTCTCTGTTATATCATTCCACGAAATTCCCATCATTGTACGGCAAAGCTCCCAACGGAAAGTACCGATAAGTTTTAGCATAAGGACATCAATATTTTCATCTGTGAAAGCAGGCAAAATGAATCTTCCAGGAGTATTTCTAGCTCTGCCTGTTATTTCCTGCCACATGGAACCACGAGAACCAAAGGTTGGAACAAGAATTATATCAGGTAAAATTTCTTTCATAATTGGCTCTTTCTCAATTCCTTTAGATTCATTTTTGTACCAAATCTCTCTATAGAATACAGAAAAATCAGTTTCTAGTATTCTATCAATAGCGCACTCTATTTTTTCAGGAGTTAATACAGCTTTTTCCAAATCCCTAGATATAATATCCTTATGTAGAATAGGGAAATAGCTGCTCATTTGTCCATGACAAACCTTTTGA
>JAEWZA010000266.1 GCA_023395575.1 Bacillota bacterium | reverse complement strand
CAGATAGTGCAAGGTCAACATTTTGATCATATTGATTAATTAATTTTGAAATGTACCAGCATCCGATTCTAATATTAATTTCTGGCTTCAGTAACATACTGCTCTCAAAATCCTCTATATTAATTTTTTCTGCAGCCCACTCACCAGTACTGTCCATTATTTGCATTAAACCCTTTGCATTTCTATGTGATATTGCATTAGGATTAAAACCGCTCTCTGCTTTAATAATAGAATATACAAGATTTTTATTTAAACCATATTCATCAGAATATTTTTCCACATAATTGGAATATTTCATTGGAAACATCTGCTTTAAAGCAAAACCTGCTAAGTTAACAGAAAACAAAATAAATAATATCAAAAACAAAAATATATAAAGTCCTTTACGCCTGCTCCTAGTCTTCCTTTTCAAATAATCACCTCAAAATCAATAAAACTAAGCCTTTTTATATCTTTCAATGAATACAGAGGCTTAGTCACATCTATACTTATCTAAAATACTGTTAAATTTATTTTTAACTTCCTCTTTCAATTTTAAATAATCTCCGTTGTTATAAATAACAGTATTTGCAATGCTAATATACTCTTCTTCAGAAATTTGTGATTTTATTCTGGACACTGCTTCGTCATATGTCATTCCACTTCTTTTAAAAATCCTATCAATACGCAGTTCTATTTGTGCAGATACTGTCCACACTTGATCGCACAAATCTAAAAAGCCTGTCTTTATTGGTAATGGAGCATCTATAACAATAACCTTAGATTTTTGTTTAGTCAATTCGTTTACTGTAGCTCGTATTTTCCTAGCCACATGGTTATGCATAATATAATTTAATTTTTGAAGCTTATCCCCATCCTCAAAAACTATTTCAGCCAACCTCTTTCTTTTTAGCTGTCCAAACTCATCAACGATATCTTTACCAAATGTGCTAATTAGCTCTCCTAATGCATTTTCTCCAGGCATAACAATCTGCCTGCTTATAGCATCTGCATCAATTATCTCAGCGCCCAAGTCTCTAAGTATCTGGCTGACAGTACTCTTACCGCTCCCAATACCTCCTGTTACTCCAAGTACAATTGAATCCTTATTTTGTCTCATACCAGGTTTCTCCATACTTAACATCTACAGTTATCGGAACTGCTAATGACACTGCATTTTCCATACAATCCTTTAAAAGCTTCGAAACCTCATCTAACTCAGTCTTTTCTGTTTCTATTATAAGCTCATCATGTACCTGTAATATCAATCTTGATTTTAACTTCCTTTTTTTGAGCTCATTATAAACCCTTACCATCGATATCTTAATTATATCTGCCGCAGTACCTTGTATTGGAGTATTCATGGCAACACGCTCTCCAAATGCACGCATATGGAAATTGCTGGACTTAAGCTCAGGAAGGTATCTTCTTCTGTTAAAAACAGTAGTAACAAAGCCCATTTCCCTACCCTTTTCAACTGTTTCACTCATATATTCTTTTACACTGGAGTACTTATCCAGATATTCATCAATATACCTTTTTGCTTCCTTTTTTGTAACTCCAATATCCTGTGCCAGGCTAAAATCTCCTATTCCATAGACAATACCAAAGTTTACAGCCTTTGCTCTGGATCTCATTATGGAAGAAACCTCATTTATAGGGATCCCAAATACCTTTGAGGCGGTAGTGGTATGAATATCCTCATTGCTATTAAATGCCTCAATCATATTTTTGTCACCTGTAATATGAGCTAAAACTCTTAACTCTATCTGAGAATAATCGGCATCAAGTAGTATATAATTTTTGTCAGAAGGAATGAAAACCTTCCTAATTTTTCTACCAAGCTCCAGCTTTATTGGAATATTTTGAAGATTAGGTTCTGTACTACTGATTCTTCCTGTTGCTGTAACTGTTTGGTTAAAGCTTGAATGAATTTTACCTGTATTTTTATCAATTACAGTCAATAATCCATCAGCATAAGTTGATTTTAACTTCATCAACTGCCTATATTCAAGTATCCTATCTACAATCTCATGTTTTTGAGATAGCTTTTCTAGCACCTCTGCGCCCGTTGAATATCCTGTTTTTGTCTTTTTAGCTGAGGGCAGACCTAGCTTTTCAAACAAAATAACTCCCAATTGTTTAGGAGAATTTATATTAAAATTTTCACCAGCAAGCATATAGATTTCATTTTCCAAAACAGAAATTTTTCCATCTAGCTCCTTTGAAAAAGTCTGAAGCCCTTCTACATCTACCTTGAAGCCCCTTAGTTCCATATCTGCAAGCACTTCAACAAGTGGTAGCTCAATATTATAAAAGAGCTCTTCCTGTTCATTTTCTTTAATAATTGGAGCAAAAGCTTGAACTAGCTCAAAAATTACTTTAGCACATGTTGCACAAATTGTATCTGTATCTATATCAAGATTTTGCAGTTTATTACCGTGTTTATCATACAAATTCTCTGCAGCTGTGATCGCCTTATTCAGAATATCTTCCGATAACTCTGATATCCTATAACTGCTTCTGGTGGGCTCTAATATATAAGCAGCAATCATAGTGTCGAAGGAAAGACCATTTATCTCTATATAAGAAGCTTTTAAATGCTTAATAAACGCTTTTAAATCATGACCATATTTCTTTATTTCCTTGTCCTCAAATATGTCCTTTAGAGCTTTTATTGCTGTACCACTTGAAAAATCCTTTGAGAATACAAAAACTGCAGGAATTGAGTTATCTTCACCTGTATATATGCAAAGGTCATCTACAAAGCTCCCTGAAAGGTCCATATGATAATAAACAGTCATACTCTTGGTGGATTTAATTTCTTTAATGTACTGTTCTAAATCAACTATAGAAGTTATTTTTATGTGTTCCGAAGTCAAATTATCTAAAGTCTGTAAAGAAGCATTATCTTTTAAACCAAATTTCTCTATAAAGGTCTTAAACTCTAGCTTCTTGAAAATATCATAAAGCTTGTCTTTATCAAAATCAACCCTAAGATATTGCTCCACATTACAAATATCAGGCATTCTTCTCTCAATTGTAGCAAGCCTTTTACAAAGGAAAGCTAAATCCTTATTTGCTTCTAGCTTCTCACGAACGCCTTTTTTTTCAATTAAAGCTATATTTTCATAAATCTCTTCTATACTGTTAAATTTTTTTATTAATTCAAGGGCAGTTTTTTCTCCAATTCCAGGAACACCAGGAATATTGTCTGACGGGTCTCCCATAAGTCCTTTTACGTCAATCAACTTAATTGGAGTCACACCATATTTTTCAAATACCTTCTGAGAATCATACTCATCTGTTTCAGTTTTGTTTCCTCTTGTAACAGGGAGCTTAATTCTAGTAGTTTCTGAGGCAAGCTGCAAAGAGTCTCTATCACCAGTTAATAAAATAGCTTCCATTCCTTTTTCTTCTGCACATAGAGAAATAGAACCTAATATATCATCTGCCTCATAGCCCTCTACCTCAACTCTTTTAATATTCATAGCATCTAAAACCTGCTTAATAATTGGAACCTGCTCAGCTAATTCTGGTGGCATTCCTTTTCTTTGGGCTTTGTATTGATCGTACTCCTTGTGTCTGAAGGTAGGTGCTTTTAAGTCAAAAGCCACACATAAGTATTTAGGCTCTTCTTCTGCCAAATATTTAGATATGATATTTATAAAGCCAAAGACAGCATTTGTGTGTACACCTTCAGAATTTGTAAGGTTTGCTGTTTTACTAAGTCCATAAAAAGCCCTGTTCAAAATACTATTACCGTCAACAATCATTATCTTTTCCAAAATAAATTAGCCTCCTTGGGCGCTCATATAAGATTATAATGCCTTGATTCCAAATGAAATTTATCGATTTAGAAAAATTTTATTATAACTATTAATCTGACGAAAGTACAAAAAATATCCTGACAACAACTATTTCTTTTTCATTACTTATTTTGTTCAATTCTTCAGTAAGTCTTTCTTTTTCGGCTTCATAACCCGACGTGTCCTCTTTATTCTTTGATGCGTTTGAAATCTTGTTATCTATTTCCTCTTTCTTTTTATTTATTTCATTGTAGATTTGACTAACATCTTTTTTTATTATATCAGTTTTGGTGTCAAATTCCAGATGATATTTTTCTGCCCATGTTTCTAACAAACTATACTGATTTAAAGGTAAATAGTAATCAACATATTCTTGATCTATAACAAAGCTTGCTATTGCCTCATGTGTTGAGGTATTAGAGCTATCTTTATCAGCCTTTTCATCAAAGTTCAAAATCGAATCTTCAACAACATTGTTATCTGAAACTGTATGTAGCTCACTCGCACCAATATCGTTCATTAATAATTTTAATTGTTCAATTTCGGTGCGTTCAGCTGATACCACCATTTTTATTTCCGAATAATTTGAAACATGTTTTACAGTGTCAGGATTATTACCTAATATCGAATATAGTACATCATCATTTTTTGGTTGTACATCTTGGCTACCACTCTCAGAGCCATCTCTATCTTCAGTTTCGAAAGTTCTCATATTTATACTATTGTCCGTAACAGCATTTTCTTGTTTATCAGTTGGTAATGGTTCACTGAAGGTTATTTTAATATCTCTATCATCAGATGGACCCTCTGCGGCTACATCTTCAGTACCCTTTGCTCTTAATAAATTACTTTCACTGTTAGCTTGAGCTTGTATGTTTTTTTCAACTTCACTATTTACAGAAAAATCACCTGAATTAACAGTATCTTCAGCCATATTGTTTTCCAATCGTGCAGCTTCACTGTATTTAGCAGTAGAATGGTTCTTAGTAACCATACTTGGCATCAAATTATATGCTAATAGTGAAATAACAAGAACAGCTGCCGTTGACAGACTGGCAATAAACCTTTTGTTTTTTATAATAAATACTAATTTTTCTTGTGTATTCTTTTTATTTGAGCTTTCGCTTACCTGTTGAAGTCGCATATGTAGAGTTTCTGAAAAATTCTCTGGAAGCGGTATGTCCTGTTCTTTCTTAAACAACTCATCACAATATAATGCTTCCTCAAATTTAGCTGAGCAATGGCTGCATTTATCTATATGCTCTAAAAATTCTGACTTTGTCTCATCATCTAACAGTTGGTCTATATATAACGAAATATATTCATCACATTCTTTGCAGAAATTCATTGTTATCCCTCCCTTCAATATTATTTGACGTAATCAGTAAATAAATGTTCCTTTTCCTTGCACAATAAATCTCTTAATTCAGCTCTTGCTCTGCTAATTCTTGATTTAACTGTTCCAACGGGCGATTGAATAATATCTGCTATTTCTTCATAGCTAAATCCATTTAAATCCCTAAGTATAATTATCAGTCTGTTTTTTTCACTCATTTTTGAGAGTGCATCATTTATAGCTCTCCTTTGAGCATTAATTTCTGCAAGTTTTTCAGGTCCTGGACTTTTTGAAATCAACCTATCTTCTACCTTCAGATCCTCAAAGGTTTTTTGTTCAAGTGAAATATCTTTCTTGTTTTTATTTTTTCTTAAAAAATCAAGACATACATTAGTTGCAATGCGATATAACCATGTGGATACAGAGCAATTGCCTTTAAAGTCTTTAATGTACTTAAATGCCTTTATAAACGCCTCTTGAGCCTGTTCACTTGCATCCTCAGAATTATTCAACATTCTATAACAAATATTGTATACCTTTATATAATAAGTGCTGGTAAGTTCTTCAAATGCTTGAACATTCCCATATCTAGCCTTTTGTAAAAGGAGATTTTCGTTTTCAAGTCTCATAGCTTTTTGATCCTACTTTCTTATAATACTATTTCGTATTTAAAATATAGAAACAATATCCTAAAATATTGATTTGAATATTTTTATCACCGCTTGAGCAGTGCGCTGCAAATGCAGCGACTCATAGCTTGAAAAATGCGAAGTTTACATTACGTATATTCATCATTCTCTTCGCATATCAAAAAGCTGCAAGCAGCTTTTTGTGGATTGAGCAAATACTGCGTACCTCCCACGACCCACTATAGTTTCATTATAGTTTGTACCGAAATGATGTATGGGAGGTTAGTGTTTGAACATTGCGAAGCTTTTCTCCATCCCCGCAAATGGGCTATTTAAAATGCAAATTAGTAATAAGAGGTGCGACTCTATGACTTTTATCTTAAGTATTATATCATAATATTTTTCTTATGTAATGTTAAATCAAAATTAAGCTTTGTATACTATGTACATATTTTTCTAAAAAATTCCTGAATTTTTTTTAAATAATAAAGAAGGTTCTTGCTACTTTTTATAGAATAAATAAATATAACGAGTTAAGAAAATGTCCCCTATTTTTATATGTAGAGGCTACCGCTTTGATTTTCAGGCTGTGATTTCCGACCTCGCTTACACACCGTTGATGTAATGAGATTTTATACAATGGAAAAATTTCATTTTAAATCTAGGTATTATAAAATTTTTTGAAGGAGTTAAACATGGTTAGTACAATTCTTGTAACTGATGATAACGCTTTGGATAATGCTATTCTCAGAAATTATCTCTATAAAGAACACATCAATTTTGTTTCTGCACTAAATGGAAAAGAAGCACTGGATATGATTGAAAGCAGAAATATCGATATTATTATTTTAGACTTAGAAATGCCTGTTCTAGACGGATTTGGTTTTTTAGAAACATTCTCCAAGACCGATTTGTACAAAGAGATTCCAATTATTTTAGCTTCAAGTGCTGAAAAAGAAGTTTACGAAAAAGCATTTGCTTATGATATTTTTGATTATATCAAAAAGCCACTAAATCAGACAGATAAACTTGTATTTATTAACAAAATAAGAAAAGCATTAGAATTCAGAAGAATGAAATTAGAATTAAATAAGCTAAAAGTAACTGTTTAATATTCATATTATAACACATTCACCTGGATAGCTTATAGTTACTTTTCCTTCTCTTGCCAGTAGTGGTCCCATTAAAATTATCGAAGACCGCATTTCTGTTGCAAGATTTTCTGGGACAATAGTAGAAGATATTGTAGACGAATCTATTATCGCTGTATTATCTTCTACTTTTACTTTACATCCAATCCTTCTTAAAATATCTAAAATAACTTCCACGTCCTTAAACATTGGGCAATTTTTAATTATATTTTCTCCCCCGTTTAAGATTGTAGCAGCTAATATTGGTAAGACTGAATTTTTTGCTCCTTCAATCCTAATCTCACCTTTTAATTTTTTACCTCCCGTGACTATTATTTTGCTCATAATATAACACACCTCCGTCACATTGGGACATTATTAATATGTTTAATTCCACGTGATTCCCTCCTTATAGTACTATAATTGGTAAATCATATATAGCCATTAACAGTCATTTTACAATATCCCTAAAATCTTTAACTGACAGTACAATATAGTAAAAAAGCTATAAGACTATACTCTCTAGAATTTAATAATTAATTTCCTTGATGCATATATGCTGGCTTTGAACACATTTTGGACATTGTGTGCTACTTGCTTAATAGCAACAACTATAAAAATCATTAGTAGTCTTTTATTTAAAGTGGGATTTTTTCACTATATCCCTGCAATACTATTTTATGCTTTTATTTATAAAGTGTTACTACGCTATAATTTATCAGTAATTAGGAATAAGTAATCTACTCTGCTGAACCAATACTAATTAAACAAATGTCTTGGAATTAACCCATTTAGATAAGTTTGTTTGGAAGTACCAGTAGACCAGAACTATAATTTGCCCCTGCAGGATTCATAAATAATTAACATCGCATTAATATATCTCATTGTGCTAGTTTATTTTGAACTGAGTTTTTAGGTAATTTACTTATTGTTAATACTAGTACGCGAGTACAACATAGATAAATGGGATGCTTTGTTAAAGAAAATATTTGTTTGAATTTGGGTGAAGAATAGTACGTTAATTTATGTATAATTAAGGCAGTTTAAACGTATACAAACAATTTAACTAATTAAATTGTATCTATATTGTCAAAACTGCCCTTTATATTATTGTTTTATTGCATTTGCGATTGGATATTTTTTACCTTTTGCTGTGCCACAGAAATTTCTTGTTGATTAGCATTTTGAACAGGATACCATCCCTTTTGCGACATCATATCAAAAACTTGCTTTTGTCCATTAAAGGTCTTTGTCAAAATGCTTTGAACATCATTTCTTAGCGTTGGGCAAGAACTTTCAAGTACCAAGGTTGTTAAAGAAGATGCAGATAGCTTGTGTTCATTTAAAATTGATGACATTATTTCTTTATCTGTTAAATTTGCCAAAATATCGCCTCCTATATATTATTGTCCAGCAGTATTTACATGCTTCATAAGAATTTGTAAATCGTTCTTTTCCTCGCTTGCTAATTGATTGCAGAGATTTTTTACCTGACTGTCAGTTGCAAGCTGAGCACAACCCTGTAAATACTTTATGTTACTTTCACACATGCTAATATTATCTTGTATTAGCATAAGTTCTTTACTTGTAAGTGGCATAATAATCCTCCCTATAAAATAGTACTCAGATAATATATAATTTTTTACCACTATATAAAATCTAAGTTCTATAATATTGTTTCAAATAGTTTAAATTTTATTCTATAAAACCTTTGAATGGGAGAAAGTTGAGCAACTCAAATTTTGCTATTGAAATGATGCCTAGAAGATTATAAATACCAGTTTTTTCTTTTAAATTCTAGAAGGCTTACTACGCAAAAAGTATAAATTTAAAGGTGTAGGAGGTTCTCCCACACCGATAAACTTTATATTAGATATTTTGTTAATGAGGATTGAATTAACTGTTTATTTTAATTCTTACAAAGTTCTTTTTACCTCTTTGAAGCATCATCTGATCTTCAATTAAATCACTTTTTCCTACAACATATTCAATGCTATCCACCTTGTTTTCATTTAGCGAAACTCCACCCTGCTGAACAGCTCTGCGCGCTTCACTCTTTGAAGGTGTTAAGCCAGCCATTACTAACAAATCAATTATTTTTATTCCTGCTTCAAGTTCAGTTGAGCTAATTTCAACTGATGGAACGTTATCTGATTTGCCTTTACCTCCAAAAATAGCTTCAGCTGCCTCTTTCGCTTTCAATGCCTCTGCGTCACCATGAACAATTTTTGTAACTTCATAAGCAAGTACAGCTTTTGCTTCATTTATTTGTGCATCCTTAAGCGCACCTAATCTTTTTACCTCTTCCATTGGTAAAAAAGTAAGCAAAGCCAAGCATCTTTCAACATCGCTATCACTAACATTTCTCCAGTACTGGTAAAATTCATAAGGACTTGTTTTTTGAGGATCAAGCCAAATAGCCCCTCCCTCAGTTTTTCCCATCTTTTTACCCTCACTTGTAGTGAGAAGAGTAAATGTCATACCGTAAACGCTCTTTGATTCACGCTTTCTAACAAGCTCAAGTCCTCCCAGAATATTGGACCATTGATCGTCGCCGCCCAATTGCATTTGACAATCGTATTTTTTATTTAATACTAGAAAATCATAGCTCTGCATTAGCATGTAGTTGAATTCTAAAAAGGTTAAACCTTTTTCCATCCTACTTTTAAAACATTCAGCTGTAAGCATTCTATTAACAGAAAAGTGAACTCCAACATTTCTCAAAAATTCCACATAATTCAAATCTAATAGCCAATCTGAATTATCCACCATAATTGCTTTATCATCAGAAAAGTCAATGAATTTCGAAATTTGTGTTTTAAAGCAGCTTGAATTGTGCTCGATAATTTCTTTTGTCATCATCTTTCTCATATCATTTTTACCTGTTGGATCCCCAACCCTTGCAGTTCCACCGCCTATAAGAGCTATCGGTCTGTGACCATGCTGCTGCATATGAGCCATAACCATTAATTGTAGAAAATGTCCAACATGTAAGCTATCAGCAGTAGGATCAAACCCAATATAAAAAGTAACCTTTTTTTCCCCTAATAGCTTTTTAATTTCTTCTTCATGAGTTGTCTGAGCAATAAAGCCTCTCTCCTGTAACACATCAAAAACATTTTTCATTACCTATCACTCCTCAATAATCTAATAATATTAATTCAAATTTCATATTCCGTTAACTTAATTCTTACTTATTGCGTATCATGGCCAAGTATTGAAATGCCTATTATACAAATTATGCAAAAATAAAAGCCCTTTATCCTGACATAAGGACGAAGAGCTCGTGGTACCACCTTAATTCACACCAATTATTATCATAAAAAACTTGCTAATATATTTAAAATAATTAGATGTCTTAATAAGCTATAACGGGCATACCCGGCATAAGCAGCTCATAATTTGTAATTCACCATTTCTGCGTATTTCAATCTTTTCACCAACCAGATTGCTCTCTAAAAATAACTGCAGACAGCTACTAGGAATTAATCATCACTTTAAATATTCTTTGAACAATTCTACCACAAAAAATCATATTATTGCAACTATAATAATTTATATTTAACTTTTATTATTATCCAATAAAGTATTCTTTTAATTCTTGTTGGTCAATTAATGATGATGCTGTAATAATAAAATCCCCATCAAGTAAAACAGTATCCCCTTTAGGAATTAGTACAGAGTCTCCCCTAATTACAGAAATTAATACACAGTCCTTGGGTATTGATATTTCTCTTAGTGTCTTATTTACAACTGGCGATGAGCCTGTAATATTAATTTCACTTAGTGCCACCTTACCACCCTTGAGCTTCATAAGTGTCTTCATCCCCATGAAATCAACCTCTTGCTCAATTAAATCTGCAATTACGGAAGTACTACTCAGGGCAATATCTACCCCTAGTTTTTCAAAAATTTCTATATTTTTAGGATTATTAACCCTTGCTATTGTCCTTCTTACTCCAAAATTTCTTTTTGCAAGCTGACAGGCAATAAGATTGTCCTCATCTTTTCCTGTAACCGCAATAAAGGTATCCGATTCATTAACTAGACACTCAGTCAAATGCTCTATATTTGTACCGTCACCATTAACAACAGTTATTCTCAACTCATTTGCAATTTTTTCACACAAATCTCTTTTTCTTTCAATGACAGCTATTTTATGTTTATAATGTTGAAGAGTCTTAGCTAAATAATAGCCAACCTTTCCACCACCAACAATTACAATTTTCATACTAACCTCCCACCCCTACTTTAGGCAACAAATTTTTAACTATTTATTAGTTGGAGAGCTGAAAAAACAGCACCCTGTTTGTGCAAATTTTATTTTCGAGCCAGATCTGCCACAACAATAACATCATCCTTTAATAATTTTGCTGCTTTGTTTGCAAATATGAATTCTCCCGCTCTGTACACACCAAATATCATGCCATCCTTGACTTTTATATGCTCGATCTTTCTGCCAATATAATTATTTTCCAGCTTAATATGTCTAAATACAATAGACGTATTCCCAATTACATGTGAACTTATGTCGTTTCCTGATTCCATTGATGCTCTCATAACATTAACAGTTATATCGGTGGGGCAAATTGTTTCAAGTCCAAATTCATGAAAAATATGCTCACGAGCTGGATTGTATATTCTTGCTATCACCTTCTGAACTTTGAATATCTCCTTAGCTACCTGACAAACCATTATATTAACATTGTCATCTTCAGTTACTGCAACAAGCACATCTGCTGTTTCTATACCTGCCATTTTCAGTATATCCTGATCAATAGGAACTCCTGTTACTGTGACCCCATTAAAGTCAGGGCTAAGATTCTTAAATGATTCAGAATCATTAGAAACTATTGCCACATCATTTCCTTCTTTTGATAACATATGTGCAAATTTAGACCCAACCTTACCACATCCTATAATAACTACCTGCATAACTATCCTCCAAAATTAACTGATTGTATCTATATACAACTCAATTATTTCTATATTTTAAAACTTTTTTTATATTCATGACTATTAATAAATCAAATACTTTCTAATTATACCACTATATTAGAGAAAAATTTAAGAATACTTTTGTGTCTCTTAAACATTGAAATTACTAAATTATACTTAATAAAAATAGTACTACTTTTTTCAAGTATTATTTTATTCATAATATAAAATAATATCAAATATATTATTTTTTAGAAAGAGGTAGATATATTGTTGGTAGTTTTTATTAGAACAATAATACTTTATACAATTGTTATAGTAGCAATGCGAATTATGGGAAAAAGACAAATTGGTGAGCTACAGCCATTTGAACTAGCTGTAGCAATTATGATTTCTGACTTAGCATCTGTTCCAATGCAAAATACTGGTGTACCATTACTACATGGCATTATACCTATTTTAACAATGCTGGCAATCCAAATTATTATATCCTTTATTGCATTAAAGAGTACAAAAGCAAGGAATGTCATATGCGGAAAGCCAAGCATATTAATTTCTGCTGGAAAAATAAATGAAAGTGTTTTTCAAAATGAATTATATACATTAAATGATTTGCTGGAACAGCTTAGAAGTAAGGATATATACAATATTGCCGACGTTGAGTTTGCAATATTAGAATCCAACGGACAGCTAAGTGTAGTACCAAAAGCTTCCAAAAGATGTGTTACACCAGAAGACTTAAATTTAAAAGTAAAATACGAGGCTCCAGCAACTGAATTAATAATAGATGGAGATTTACTTAAAGAAAACATGAAGCGTGTAAATTTAGATAAGTCTATGCTAGAAGTTGAACTTAACAAAATTGGCATTAAGTCAACTAAGGATGTACTCTTTGCAAGTATTGACTGCGAAGGAAAACTATTTTGCCAAGCTAAAGAAAGTAGGTGAATAATAAAATGAAAAAAAAAATAAATACAAATGTTAAAACAATATTAATTGTAGCTTGCTTACTGTTAAGCGTTATACTTTCAGGTGTATTTTTGCAATACTATCTAGAATGTTCATCTAACAAACTAGATTCCAGCTTAAAAGCCACTTACAGTTCTGTAAGTAAAAAAAAATGGGATAATGCAAAAGAACAGTTAGCGGGCTTTGAAGTAAACTGGAAAAAAACTAAATACTTCTGGGCTATGCTTCTAGATCACTTTGAAATAGATAATATAGATAATTCTTTTACAAAAGCAAGGGAGTTTATTGAGAGTAACGATTTTTCATCAGCAGTTGCTGAACTAGAAGCATTGAGACAATATGTTCTTCATATACCCAAAAGAGAGAGTTTTTCTATAGAAAATATTTTATAATACTAAGCAACTCGAAAGTATAGTTGGCGCTTACCTGGTGTACTTTCGAGTAATACTGAAAGGCGTTGTATTATTTCAGAAATACATTCATATAAGCAGTATTTATCTGAATCCCCTTATAATTAAAAAGCAGATGAAAAAAGCATAGAATATACCGCCCGACATCAATGGTATCCAATTCAGACATTTCCGCTTTTTTATCCAAATAAAGGTTATCAATGCAGAGGCTATTGCTAAAAAGGCACTAAGTAAAGTTATAGTGTCCAAATTCCAATTAGTAGTGAGAATACCTATAGCAACTGGAATACAGCTCTGAAAAACCATGGCACCAGTTATATTACCCAAAGCAAGAGTGTCCTTCCCCTTACTAATCCAAATAATACTGTTAAATTTTTCAGGAAGTTCTGTTGCTATTGGAGTAATTATTATTGATAATACTAGTGTAGATATGTCCATAGCCTTTGCAACTACCTCTATATTGCTTATGAACAGCTCTGCACCAATTATTATTGCACCTAATGCAAATAAAGTCTGCAGAATAATAAGCATCGTACTGGTCCTAGTGTTAAAAACCTTAGAAAATATTAAATCTTCAATTTCTTCATTACTTGCTGAATCACTATTAACAGTTTTTACCACATAACTAATGTAGCTGGCTATTAGCATAATGGATAGTATACTCTTTACAATACCAGATGTAATTACTGACGCCAAAATTGCACTTGTATATACAATTACGAAAAATGAAATATCTCTGCTCAATACATTTAGATTTACATTCAATTCAAATTTTGTTTTTCGTCTTTTTGAAAATATTATTGTGCTAAGGCCCGTAATTAAAAATGCTAGAGTTGCTAACATAAATGGGGCACCTGCAATTGCTCCTATTCCTATGCTAACTGCATTCATGTCACGATTAGAAAAAAGCAAGGCTATTGTAGGTATCAACGTCTCAGGCAGGCAAGTTCCCACTGCTGAAAAAATACTTCCAACTACACCATCCCCCAGCTTTAACTTTTTGCCGAGCCACTCTATTCCATTTGTAAACAATTCACAGCCAAGAAGTATGATACCCAAGCTCAATATCAGTGTTATAACATTTAGCAGCATTTACGAAATCTCTTTTCATATATTTTAAAGAAATCTTTGGGCAGTGGTGATTTATGTAAAATAGCTTATTTGATGTCTTGTGCTAGTTATACACTGTATAAAGCTTTAACCAATATTACTGCCAACAAA
>JAEWZA010000162.1 GCA_023395575.1 Bacillota bacterium | reverse complement strand
AGTCTATGCTGGTCAATCAATGCATCCTTTCTTACAGAGAAGGTCTTATAGGCTTTTGTTATAACGCCTCCACTTTTCTCAACTCTGTCAATCAGTATTGCATTTTCTAACTCATTCATGAATAACCGTGCATCGGTCAAATTCTCAAGTCCCTCGCTAAGAATAACTTCACTAAGCTCTATTTTGTTTTCTAGCAATTTAGTAAAGCCATCTACACCAGCCTTTGTATTAATAAGCTTTATTCCTATCTTTGAAGCATTTTGCTTAAGATATTCGTTTCTTGCTGCTATTCCAATATCCTTCCAGCCTGCCCAAACAATACTCACTGCCTTAATATCAGATTTCCTAGTTGTCAAAGATTTTGCTAAGACATTCAAGAAACTGTTTGCCGCACAATAATCAAGCTGTGCTTCATTTCCAAATCGGCCTGATATAGAGGAAAATAGTATAACCTCTTTTAATTCCTCTGAGTCACAGAATTTTAACAGATTACAAGCGCCTACCGCCTTTGTTTCAAATACTTCCTCAAATTCTTTAGTGGTTTTCTTTTTTATAAAGTGACTTCTATCAACACCTGCTGCATGAATTAAGCAATTAACCGCACCCTGCTTCTTTACAGCTTCCTTAACCGCTTTCTTTACAGACTTTTCATCTCTTACATCACAGCCGATATAAATAATATTATTTCCCACTGCTTTTAGAGCTTTGAGCATATTATAAATCTCTATAGCTTTTGTCAGCTTTTCAAATTCATCTTGAATAAGTATTGGTGTAACCTTTTTATGTGTTTTAGCTAGCTTTTCTTGTATCTCAGTTCTCTTTTTGTTTAGTTGTTGTTCATTTAGCTGAGCTAATGTCTCTATATCGCTTGGTAGCTCTGTTCTACCTAGTATTGTAAAACATCCTTCATATTTCTTAGTAAGCTCTTTAGTAATCTCTGCAGTTATGCCTAAAGCCCCACCTGTTATTACAAAATGCCTACTATTGGTTATATCCGTATATAATAGTTGATTCTCATTAAACGTACTTATCCTTACAACCATTCTCTTTTTTGAATTATAGCCAATTTCATAATCAAATCCAGAGGTTTCAATTTCATCTATCATACTTGTTGCTAATTCATCTGTAGAATTTAAAAGTTCTTTTTCAAAATCAACTATTTTGATTCCGCAATTAACCCATTCTCTATTTAGCCCTTTGTAAAAACCTGTTATCGCACCAAAAGAGGGGTCTATGTTTTGAACCGCATTATCTAAGTAGCCCATTCCTCCATCAATTGATACTGCACATAAAATTCTGAGAGATAAATCTTTTATCTGCTGAGCTAATTCCTTATAGAATATAAATCTAGCCTTTGAGCTCAACTGCAAAATAGTTTTCTGTTCTGCTAAGCTTAAGTTGTGAAAACTAATATCATCACCTAAATGTGAGCAATCAATTATTATATCTATAGGCTTAGCTAAACATTCCTTCACAGCCTTCTCCAACTCATCCTCTGAAAATTTCGATTCAAATACAAATGTAAATATATCATTAGTCTTCTCTTTGATACTATTAGCAAGCTTAGTAATAAAATTCTCATTATCTCCAATAATACACACATTCTTTGAACTAATATCAATATCCTTTTCAGGAAGTTCCTGTTCAATTAGTACTGGTACCTGCCATATTAATTGAGAAGTTTTTTTTGCTTGGTCAGGTTCATCTACATTTTCTTCATTAGTGTCTATATTATTATAAAAATAGTCAATAAGCTCTTTTATGCTATTTATACCATCTATACTGCCTTCATGGAAAACATTAAAATTTAAGTTGTTTTTAATATCTGATATTATTTCTAACAGCTTTTTATCATCAAGGTCCAAATCCTGTTTTATTTCCATATCAGGAGTAATCATTTCAGTAGGGTATGCGGTATGCTTTGCTACTATTTGAAGAACAATCTCATCAATATTAGTACTTACTTCTTGTATAACTGTTGCTGCCGTTTCCTCATAAGCAGCTGCTTGCGGTATATCTTTGGATAATCTTTTGTTTAATCTGTTCTCTAAAGTATTGATGATATCTTCAATCTTAAGTAACTCTGATACCTGCGGCCATTCCTCTCTTTTAATGTCATATTTTTCAGATAAATTTGAGATAATGGTTGCCTGCTTTACTGTATCAATCCCTAAATCAGCTTCCATTTCCATGCTAATATCAAGCATATCAGTAGGATATTTTGATATCTCAGAAATAACTAATAAAACTTCTGATTGCAGATTACCCTTTGACACGCTGCTATTATTATTTACAATCTCAGAAACCACAGAGACCGTATGTCCCTTTGTTTTCTCTGTGTTTTCAGGTTGGCTTGGCAGCTTGGAATATATAAGATTAACAACCTGCCCTATTGTTGGGTAATTGGTAACATTTTGTCCATCCTCCCTATTGAGAGCATACTTCTCCCAAAGAATTGATATGATTGTTGCCTGCTTTACTGTATCAATTCCCAAGTCAGCTTCCATTTCCATATCTAATTCAAGCATATCGGTAGGATATTTCGATATCTCAGAAATAACCGCTAATACTTCATCTTTAATTTTTTCCTTTAAATATACACTGCCATTATAAGTTTTATCTTGGGATACAGTACTCGCTTCATCAATTGCATTTGAGAGTTGCTCACTTGCTTTTGGTTGTTCCAAAGGCTCAGACACACTATGAGTAGATACGTTTGGAAGCTTTGAGCACGCAAGGTCAATAATCTGACCTATTGTTGGATAATTGGAAATACTATATCCTTCCTCTCTTTCAATTCCAAATTTCTCCCATACCATTGCAAAAATAGTAGCCTGCTTAACTGTATCTATTCCAAGATCAGCTTCCATTTCCATATCTAGGTCAAGCATGTCCTTCGGATACTTTGTCACCTCTGAAAAGATATCCAAAATACTATCAATAACGCTTTTTTTGTCCGGCATTTTTGAGCTAGTCACAATACTATTGTCAGCTTTATCAATATTATCAGATACTTCTATATTACTTTTATAAATATTTATAGGGTCTACTTGTTCAATTGCTCCTGACCTTTCTGTCAAAACTCTTCCGTTAGGTGCCTCTTTGCTCTTTTGTGACTTAAGCACCAACAAGCGACCATCCTTTGATAAAACAGCACCAGCTGATGTAGCAATTGCTCTAAGCCATTCCTCATATTTTGAAACATTAATAATTCGATTTTCACCCACAGCTATTCTCTCTAGTAAATTATAATTCCCCTGTCCTCCAAAGCCTGCAACACCTCTGAGAGCATATTTAAAATTGTAATTGCCTCCCTCTGAGAGCTTAAGTCCAGCTAATTCTGGATCTGGGACCAAATAATTTACTATTGGAGGCACCTTCTGGTATTGTAGAGACTTAGCTGCAACTGCCTCTTCAATAGAACCTCCCATTGTATGTCCTGTCATACCCTTTGTATTACATATAAGAATGTCTTTAAATGTACTTCCAAATACTTTTTCCAGAGAAATCTTTTCGGTTTGTGAGCAACCACCCTTTTTAGGTGTGTATGTTTCATGTGAGAAGTAAACAGTACTAGGCGCTATACTCTTACGACTAAATCCATTTTCCTTCTCCATCTTTGTTATAAACCTCTCCAGCTCTTCACTGAATTTTGTAGCATCAATCTTTGTCTGATGTCCGGCCATATTAAATGCGTGAGTACCTACAATACGGCATATCCCAGCCATTCCTCGAGCCTCAACGAGCTCTTCCTTTTCTATCACAAGACCTACAGCACCAGCTCCAATTATCATGCCATTACGCCTATTATCGAAAGGTACTGCTGCACTGTACAAATCATCATTGGTAGTTGCAGCACCTGCAGATAGGAACCCTCCTCCAAGCCATTTAAGGCTTTCCTTTGAGGAGGCATTGTCTGCCCCTATAATTATCATTCTTTCAGCGCGTCCAGCACGAATCATATCCTCAGCCAGCGATATTGCATAGGCTGTAGAAGAGCATGCAGCATTTATCTGGAAGTTTGGCCCTGCTGCACCAATAAACTGGGCTAAACGATTGTTTGCTTGTGAGGCAACCTGGCTCATAAAATCCGAATTAAAACTATATACATCCTCTTCTCCCGAACAATCACTAAGCCTTGAGTAATTCAGTGTAAACCAATCTGACAATTGCTTCTTTACATTATAGTCACTGGTATGATTGATTATTTTCCCATAGAATTCAATCATTTCCTGTCTGGATTTTTTCCCGAATTTGTATGCAACGAATTTGGAAACCTCTTGAATAAAAGGCTCAATCATAGGGAACCCATTTGCAAATATTATTCCTGTACCCAATCTCATTTCTTCAGGAAGTAAATATCGGCCTTCAAGAATAGAGCCATTTGAAGTTACCTTTGCTTCTTTCACTAAAGGTATTCCTGCATCAGCTAATGCTTCGTATCCTGCAGCAACTGCTATACATACTGTCTTTGTCATTTGCTTCTGAATATCAGCATCTACCAAATATTCATCCATATCTATGTTTCCAATTTTACCTGCCAAAGCTATAACTTCATTTATAGAAGACAGAGTCTTGAACTCAGAGCCCTGCTCACTTTTTACAAGTCTCGTAATATTAAGCTCTGCCATGCTCAATCGCTCATCATCTGTTAATCTTTCAATTAAGTTTCTACCTTCAAATAGCAAATCAAAGTTTTCATCACTGAATATCTTTTTATATGTCCCTGGCAATCCAATTGAAACACCACTATAAACCAACCTTTTAGAAGGTACTATATTTTCTGATGTAGCATACACTGATTTATCTGGTACATTATAAGCTACTTTATCTACTGAAGTATCTATATTTTCTAAAATTGCAGATATAGGTTCACGGGCTGCTTTACTTACCACCTGTAAACCTTGTGCTTCGTTTATTCTATCAATTGGCGATAGAACCTGAATATGTACACCAGCAGCAAATAATTCACCAATAGCCTTATTCAAGCACTCAAGGTCATTTTTCTTTTTAAGATTTGTAGAAATAACTCTTATATCCTTTCCAGATAATATATCCTTTGTAAGGTTGCTAAGAACTGTGCCAGGTCCTATTTCCACAAATAGTCTCACACCGTCCTCATAAAGCTTGTTTATTGATTCAACAAATCTTACGGGATTAGTTATTTGCTCCTTTAATAGCTGTGGTATCTTTGCTGTATCGCTATTTGCCGGGTAATAATCCACCAAATGATTTGCAATAACCTTTGCATTACCCGTCTTAAATTTAATATCTTTAATTTCATTATAGAAACTGTCTGCCGCACTGCTAATTAAAGGTGAGTGGAAAGCATGAGATACCTTTAGCACAGTGTGTGTTACCTTTTCTTCTTCTAACACTTCTGTAAGCTTTTTAATTACTTCAGCATCACCGCCAACTACAGTCTGAGTCGGTGAATTTATATTTGCAATATATATTTCAAGCCCTGATTTTTTGAGCAGCTTTTTTACCTCGTCCTGTGAACCTTTTATACTAACCATTTTCCCACGCTTATCCTCAGGGATTGAAGCAAAAGCATATCCCCTTTTACCAACAAGAGTTGCCGCATCTCTAAAGGACATCATACCATTTGCAGCTAAAGCGCTTATCTCACCGAGACTATGACCAACCATATATCCTGCTTCTAGGCCCATATCTTTAAAAAGCTTATACATACAATAACTGCTGATAAAAATTGAAGGATGTGTGTTTTGTGTATCCTTAATTGTATTATCAATCTTTTCTATATCTTCTCCAAATACCATAGAAGAAACCGTATTTTTATAATTAGACTGCCATATTGCATCAAAGCTATCATATACAGATCTAAATGCAGGGTAACTATCGTATAAATCCTTTTCCATGTTAGCATATTGTGATGCTTGTCCAGGAAATAATATCGCGATGTTTTCAGGATTTATCTCTTCCCCTGTTCCGAAGCTTATTCCAGCTAGAAGCAATTCTTCCGAATTACCTATACGGTTACTTTCATAGAGTTTCATAAAGTTTTCCCATCTCTTTTTTAATTCAGAAAAACTACTTGCCATTAGTGAAAGTCTTAATTTTTTACCATAGCTAACATTCGAATTATTATGGAAAACGAGCTTGCTGAAACTCTTTTCTATATCTGTTTCTAATATAGAAACAAATTTCTCATATTCATTTTTTAGCATATCTATTGTGTCTGCCGCGAATAGAACAACCTCTTGTACAATTGCATCTTTACTTTTAACTGGTGTAGTTGTAGCAATGTTCTCGCTGCTTTTCTGTATTGTGTAAGGAATATTATAGGATTTGCCTACAAATTCTTCTCTAAACTCTTCAAGAGAAAGGTGATAGTCTGCACCTCCAAATCCAAAAGCACTTACACTTGCCCTTCTTGGATGCTTGCTGTTTGCCTCCCATTGTTCCTTGTCTCTTAGCACATAGAACGGAGAGCCTTCAAGTTTTAGCTTTGGATTTACTTCCTGCACGTTTGCTGTAGGAGGAAGTATTTTACTATCCAGTGCTAGTACCGCCTTTAGAACACCAGGGACTCCTGCAGCAGAGCGCAAATGTCCTATATTTGATTTTACTGACCCAATACCACAAAATTCTTTTCTAGTGCATCCTAAGTTATTAAATGCCCTTTTCAAAGCATTTACTTCTGCAGGATCACCAACTGGGGTTCCCGTACCATGTGCTTCCACCATTTCTATGGTATCAGCAGAATATCCTGCCATTTTAGTAGACATTTCTATAGCTCTTATTTGACCATCTTCACTAGGAGCTGCTATATATTTCCCTTTACCGTCACTGCCTCTGCCATATCCAGAAATAACAGCCATTATTTTATCTTTATTTTGTATAGCATCACCAAGACGTTTCAATATAAAAACTCCTGCACCCGCACCAATTACGAATCCATTTGCACGAGAATCAAATGGATATGATCCATCGGGTGATAGTGCATTTATTCCCGAAAACAAACTTAATCCAGGTGCCAAAACAGAAACATCTGAAGCTCCAGCTATTACTGCATCATATTCCCTGCTTATCAGTCCTTCAACCCCACAGGAAATAGCTGCAAGCGAAGAGGCACATGCCGCATCCACTGTAAATGATGGGCCCCATAAATCAAAAACATTTGTCAATCTCCCTGCCACTATATTGGGCAAAACCCCAGGAGAGCTATCCTCTGTAATTTGTATAGTGCCCTTAAGAAATTCATCCCTTAGCTTATTTATAACTTCATTGAATTCATCAGGTGAAAACTTTCCCTGTACAAAAGAACTATTCTTAAGATAGTATTCAATCTCCTGAAAACTAATTCTCTGAAGGACTTGGTCATACTTGATTCCCGGCAATCCATTTCCGAGGATGACTGCAGTATTCTCTTTGGGAAGCGAATTTTCTCCCATGGTTTCAAGAGCCTGATCAACACAATATATTGCTGCAAGCTGATTCCTATCCATATGCTCTGCAACAGCCGGGGGAATCTTATGCTTAAAACTTGACTTTGAATATACCTGATGATCTATAAGCCCTGCAATATGAGTATATGTTTTATCCATTTTGTCTACTTTCCCATATAATTCAGGGCGGAAAAATATTTCACTATTTATTATCTCATCGGGTATTCTTTTTATAGATACTTTCTTGTTAAGAATATTATTCCAAAACTGATTTATATCAGCAGCATCAGGAAAAATCCCACCTACACCTATTACTGCAATTCCATTCTCTGAATAACTATAATTAGACACAGAAATACCCCCCATTTTTTACTTAGTTTATTTTTTAACAATCTAAGTTTTCTATATATTTCCTGCAATATTAATCTTTATTAGCTTGATTAATATTTGGATAATACATTTTTATCAATTTTGCCAATATTGTTTCTTGGGAACTGCTCTATAT
>JAEWZA010000134.1 GCA_023395575.1 Bacillota bacterium | reverse complement strand
GCGTTGCTGTAGCAAGTGGTTTTTCAGGAGATTTATTTAATGATTACAAAGCTGGTCAGGTACTTGGAACCAATCCAAAAGCACAGCTTGTTTCTCAGATTGTTGGAGGAGTTTTTGGAACAATAGTGGCTTCATTAGCCTTATTTGCAATTATAAATCAGTTTGGAGAAATAGGAACAGATACTGCTTTGCCAGCGGGCCAAGCAGTTGGTGTAACTGCAATGATAAATGGAATTGGAGATCCTGTAGTTTTTGGTATCGCGGCACTAGTAGGTGCAGTTCTATATCTTTTAGGTCTTCCTACAGCTACTCTTGGTATCGGCATTTACCTTCCATTTTATATTTCATCATCTGTTTTTTTAGGAGGAGCTATCAGATTTATTGTTGACCGGGTTCGAAGAAAGACCAACAATAAAAATGGTACAGTTGCAGCATCAGGTTTACTTGGCGGAGAAGGTATTACAGGCGTTGGAATTGCAATTGTAAAAATGTTCACTGGAGCTTAGCCTAATTCATTGCAATTATAAAGCGCTTGTATTCATAAAGTTGAACTAAAAGGCTTTTAGCAACAGCAATTTCAGATGTGTAATTAACTAATAATATATTTGGGGAGTGATTTGGTGTGGGTAAGGTTATAGGAATAGATATAGGTGGAAGCACTACTAAGATAGTTGGCTTTGATAAAGAAGAAATAATTCATCCTTTACTTGTACGTGCGACTGACCCTATTGCATCAGTTTATGGTGCCTTTGGAAAATTTCTAAATATTAACTCATTAAAAATTGAAGACATTGAAAGAATAATGATAACTGGCGTTGGTTCTTCATTTATAAATAACAAACTGTTCGGTATACCTACTGCAAGAGTTGATGAGTTTATGGCAATAGGCTTAGGTGGACTTTTCTTAAGTGGTCTAAAGAAAGCAATTATAGTTAGTATGGGTACAGGTACAGCGCTAGTTAAAGCAGAAAATAACACTGCAGCTCATCTAGGCGGAACAGGTGTTGGTGGTGGTACTCTGCTCGGTCTTTCAAACAGAATGTTAAATGTACGAAATTTTAATGAATTGATTGAGACTGCAAAGGGTGGCGATTTATCACATGTTGACCTAACAATTAACGATATATCAAAGGAGATACTTGAAACTCTTCCTAGCGAAACAACTGCCTCAAATTTTGGAAAAATAAGCGATTTAGTTAGTCATGCAGACTTAGCATTGGGTATAATTAATCTCGTGTTTCAGACTATTGGCATGGTTGCAGTTTTCAATACAAGAATTGATAATATTAAGGATGTTGTGTTAACTGGTAACTTGACAAATGTTCCTCAGTCAGAACATATTTTCAAACAATTAAGCAAGCTTTACGATGTTAATTTTCAGACACCTAAAAACGCTGAATATGCCACAGCTGTAGGCGCTGCAAGATGTTATACTGAAAATGTGACCTATAGAGAAATAACTGCTTAATTAGTTTTAAATATAGCATAAGAAAAGGAATCACATGTATCGAGCAAAAAGTTAAGGATGGAATCACCTTACGGTAAAACCATCCTTATTCTTTGGGTGTTATTTTTTATCCCCTTTATAATACGAAATTTCGTAATCTAATTTAAATCTAAGTATACATATGTATGCTTTTGAATGACATTTTCCTGCTATAAAGCTATGTCATATAAATCCAAAATAAAAATGTTATGGTTGATATTTTATAGGTGGAATGCCAGGGTCACTTGGATATGGATTAATATATCCACCAGGCATGCTGCCACGGCCAAATTCGGTACCACATAAAGGACAGTAATCTCTAAAATATGTAATTGGTAACCAATAATCAGGACCGGACCAATATTCTCTTACTGAGATGTGCATACATGTTGTGCTGCTAGGGGAGAAGGCTTCTGCTGTGATAGAATTGATGGTCACAGTTCCAGTGAAAATAAGTACTGCTAATAGCAGTGTAATTGCTGTTTTTTTAATTCCTTTTTTCATAGTTTCTCCTTTCTCACATTCCTTATTTAAGAGTATACTCTTACAAGTTATATAATACAATTATTTTCATAATATGTCAATTATTGTTTGTTTAAAAATATCTACATCTTACAATTTTCTTAATATTATTTATAGCAAATGGATAGTCTTTTCCCCATTTATCCTTTAATTCGCCTCTACAGAGAAAAATCTTCATTTGCAATTATTGAATGTTAATATTGAAATAAAAAATTCCTCCTCGGCTTTCATAATTATAATTCTTGCCAAGAAGGAATTTAGTTATGTAATTGAGTTTCTGCATCATCACTATTAAAATTGTAATTGTGTATGAATTATCGTACAATAAATTCAAAATTATCTATGAGATTTATTCAATAGCAAGTGCAATTTTTTTGTTTTTAATACTTTTTGGTACATCAATTATACGTTGATTTTTTGAACCTCTAAACCTTAATTGTAAGCTTTTCTCTTCACTAATAAACGGACCATCAATCAACAAATCAGTGTTCTCCAAAAGCTCCTTGAAACCTCTTCTTTCATCGGAATATTTAATAAGCTGCTCATAGGTATAGCCTGTATAGGTG
>JAEWZA010000100.1 GCA_023395575.1 Bacillota bacterium | reverse complement strand
CCATTCAGGATGTCCAAATTCATTACCCATGAAGTTCAAATAGCCGTCACCACCGAGGGTACATGTAATAAAGCGAAACATTTTGTGTAAGGCAATGGCCCTGTCAATACCTTCGTTATTTGAGGATTTATCCATGTGATAATACATTTCTTTATCTGCTAGCCAGAAAATAATAGTTTTATCTCCTACAAGTGCCTGGTCATGAGATTCTGTATAGCCAATTACTTTTTCTTGCGGTCGCCGTGTCGTCAACTCATACCATAGTGATCCCATATGCCAATAGTCGTCCGGAGTTTTCATCATTTTAATAAGAAAATCAGGTAAACCCATACCCAACCTATAATCAAAGCCAATTCCTCCTACTGCTATAGGCAAGCACATTCCAGGCATTCCGCTCATGTCCTCAGCGATAAGTATGCAATTAGGATTTACTTCTTTTGCAACTTCAGTAGCCAACTGAAGGTATGTTATGGCTTCGATATCGGTGCTTGTCGAAAAGTATTTTTCGTAATTATCAAAAGCGGTTCCCCTACCGTGATGATGGTATAACATAGAGGTCACCCCATCAAATCGAAAACCATCCAAATGATATTCCTCTAACCAATATTTAATATTGGAAAGTAGAAAATGCTGAACCTCGGGCTTTCCATAGTTAAATAGGCGAGTATGCCAATCAGGGTGATCGCCTTTACCGCCATGATGACAAAATTGATAATCAGTTCCGTCAAATTCGGACAGTCCTTCAACTGTATTTTTTACAGTATGAGAATGAACTAAATCCATAATTACTGCGATACCTAAGCCATGTGCTACATCTACGAGAGCCTTGAAGTCTTCAGGTGTTCCAAAACGAGAGGAAACTGCGAAAAAGTTAGATACTTGATATCCAAAAGAACCATAATAGGGGTGTTCCATAATAGCCATAATCTGAATTGTAGTATAACCAAGTTTTTTTATACGGGGCAAAATATTTTCGACAAACTCGGAAAAGGTAGATACATCTTCTTTTTCTCCCGACATGCCGATATGACACTCATAGATGTATAAGGGCTGCTGGGGTTTAAAGCCTGCATCATGCCATTCAAACTTTTCAGGAGGATACCATATCATCCCATCAAAATTTCTTGATTGGGGATGCTGAATAATTCGTTTGCAATAAAGAGGTATGCGATCATATGTGGTGTTGTTGGCCTTTAATTTCAACCGAACTCTAGATTGGTGCGGAAGCTTGCCTTTAACAATCAACTCCCAGTTGCCATTTGGAAGTTTCTTTAGCTTGTGTGATTCTTCATTCCAGTCATTAAAATCTCCTATTAATGAGATTTCTTGTGCATTTGGAGCCCACTCCCTATAAACCCAGCCGTTTTCTGTTGGGTGAAAACCATAATAAAGATGACCATTAGCAAAAGACGCAAGTGAGTTATTGTCTTCCACTAACATGTATCTGACTTCTTTGTAACGATTCATACGCAGCTCAATGTCACTGGAAAAGGGTCTTAGAAAGGGGTCGATTTTCAAAATCCCGTATTCTTTAGTCATTTGTACTCATCCTTATCTTATTTTATTAACATTGCAGAGTTGGGTGTTTTGCCAACTTGCGCCGTTTATGAACATTTAGGTAATCATATCTCTATTTTGATAAAATTCAATTATTTTTTTAGCCTTCAGCGATATTCATTAAAAGCAGATGTTATGTATTCAGCTAATAGTAATTAAATTTTAATATCGGACATTTTAATTTTATCAATTAAATATGATAAAACTAACCCATAACATTTAGGGGTCATGAATGTACGGATACAAATGTTATGAGATTTAAATTATTCATATACTATTAATAATATACTAAAAGATGTAAAAATAAAAGCATTGATATCTCCAAAAAATAGCAAAGTTTAAAAAATCATATTATAGGATATTTATAGTAATCGACTTTTAATGAGAAGAAGACTTATTTTCTTAGCAGATAAAGGATATCTGCTAAATGACGAATTTGTGAAAAAGTATGAGTACTTAGCTCATAAATATAAGGTGCTGTTATCTATGTGTATCAAATATAATATCACCAACAAAAAAGAAATTTTATCTAGATATTTTAACTTGTTTAAGAATTTGATTGATTATGAAAAAATGTTTTAGAAGATTTAAAAGAACATCTAAGCTAAAATGCTGTTCCACTATGAAGGAATAGCAAAAGCAAATATTTAAATTTAAAGGCCAATAACCGTATTAAATGCGTTTATTGGCCTCTGTTAATTGCTACTAGTTTTTACAGCCCCAACAAATGCTTCTTGAGTAACGCAAAATCTATTGCATCCACTGATTTATCATCATTCATGTCTGCTGCTTTTAATAAATCTTCACTTAGAGGTTTTGAACCTAAAAGGTGCATTTTCAATGCCGCATAATCTAATGCATTTACTTCCTTATCACCGTTTAAGTCACCCTTCATGATTTCTGGCTCTGGAATATTGGTTTCAGGCTTAGTTCCATCTGGCTCAATACCTCCAACAAGAACACCATTATCATAAACACAGATGTTGTCTGTTCTCATTGGTACTCCTGTCCAGTTATCATCTGTGGTGTTCAGACCTATATGGCTCCAGTCATCTTCAGGATTCCAAGAGTTCTGCCAAGCATATGTACCAAGTGCAACTTGATATTTTTTATTGGAACTTGCAATAGGATATCCATCCCATGTTATCTCAATATAGTAGATCTTGTTATCTCCTAATTTTGAGCTTTCGTACTTAATAGGACCGGTTAGAACTCCATCAGCACCATCGCCGCCTTCTACATAAGCTTGGTCATATAGTTCTCTCAATTCCATTTCGTTAGGATGAAGAGATGTCATTCCTGTTGCATCGAAATAATATCTTACAGAAAGCTTTTCTGAAGGTTCGCTAACATTTTTGGATTTTACATATATAGTTATTTCAGTGGCTTTTGGTCCATCATCCTGTACTATATCTTTACAGAAACCTTCTACCCAGTATTCAGGAGTTAATGGGTGTTCAGGATCTTCACTATTTCCAGGTAGTGGTGGGAAATCTGGAGTGATTTGCATTGATGGATCGCCGAAGTAACGGTAAAGACCTGCACAAGCGCCAACAAATGCAGCATTATAGTCGATTGTTACCTCGTTGTAGATATAATCTGATGTAACGTCTATATGCTGATCTTGTGGGCCAGGACCACCAACCAATGCACCGTAAAGCACATATCTGTGTGGATCAGGATCTTCACATTTTGATAAGCCTGAAGCCGCTCTATGGTGAGGATACTTAGCTGAAATGTCATTATATCCTACTATATAACTGCGATTGATTGGGTTATCACCCATCAGATAATTCATTTGAGATTTTGCCCATTCACTATATTTAGAAGGTTTATCGCCATGGTGCTTGTCATATACTAAAGCTATTAGCTGAGTAGCAGTGTTATATCTAGCTGAACCCCATTGATTTAGGAAGGAGTACCCGCCCGGTGTTATCTGAGGAGTTCTGCCTGTCATCCAATTATCAACTGTTTTTGCTATTTCAGCCCAGAAATCTATAGTTTCATATGGACTCTTGTTAGTAGCTTTTCTGTATCTGTCTTCAAAGGTCTGACTGTCTTTGTCATATAAATCGTTTATTTCACCTAAAATACATGCTGTACCAGCCCAAACATCATTCCAGCAGTGTGTCCAGCAGGAAGGTGCATAATAATCATAATATTTAAAAGTTTCGTCAAGATAATGATCATCTTGTGTAGCTAAATATAGCCATACTGCTGCCCAGCAATAATCATCCTGCCATTTTGAGGAACCATAATATCCTTTTGGTCCATCGGCATTACATTCTTTGGTAGGGCTGCTTTCTGCAAATTCAAATAAAGCTTTAGCATATTTTAGATTTTCTTCTGCATACTCAGGGTCTTCATCCTTAAAATTCATGTAGTTAACAGCAAGAGAGGCTGCAGCAGCAGTAACACAGTCAGTTGAAGGTAATTCTGCAGTTGCAAACCATCCTCTTCTGAACATTTTATCAATTTCAGGAGCCTGCCAATAAGCGTGGTCAACGTCACCGTCACCTACCTGATAGCAGAAGGCTACAACTTTACCTGATTCGTCTAAGAAGGTAGATCTCATAAAATAGTCATTGAAATATCTTAATATTGTTTTAGCATGTGCATCCTGCTCTGTAGCTTCATACTGTTCTCTGAATTCATAAAAGCCCCAGCCTAATGTGGAACCGGAATATGCTTCTGGCATACCAAATTTAACATGGTCACCGGCATCATGGAAACCTCCTGAAACGTCTACAGTGCCATCTCCATCAGGGTCAAGAACACTTTTGTTCGCAGCGATAAAGCTTGCTGTCATATTTGTATTTGTAGCATCTAGTTTGAGTTTTGCGTCGTATGTATGACAGTTCTTTCTCCATACATATTCAGTATTTTCATTAACTTCTGGACCACACATATTAGCATCGTAAAAGTATTGTGAGTACTGTAATGCTTTTGCATAGTTAAATTCCAAATCAGCAGCACTTACATCTATTGCCCCAGCTGGGCCCATTAGCATACTTAGGATAACAGCGCTTGCAATGGAAGTTCTCGTAAGTCTAGATAAGACCTTTCTCATTTTCATAAATTTCCTTCCTTTCTCTATTTCTTTAAATAATATAAGAAGTCATTTAGTAGAAAAATTTTATTACATCAGCGGCATTTCAAAGAGGCAAGAGTTATTCTCACCTCCTGAAAACAAAAGCTGTACCCGCCTACTTATAGCAGTGGGGGACATTCTTTATAATGATAACATATACATTTTCAGCTTAGCGAAATCTATCGCGTCTACAGAACCATCTGAATTCATGTCAGCTGCTTTTAAAGCATCACCTGTTAGAGGTTTAGAACCTAATAGATGCATTTTCATTGCTGCTAAATCTAAAGCATCTATACTTTTATCCATATTCAAATCACCTATGGTTACTTCTGGAGTATTTTCATAGTATTTAGCTTTAACTGGAAGATTAGTTACAGTTTTCATTGAAGAATCTCCAAAATATCTGTAAAGACCTGCACAAGCACCAACAAATGCAGCATTATAGTCAATTGTTACTTCGTTATAGATATAATCTGCAGTGCTATCAATGTGTTGGTCATTTCCATCAGGGCCTCCAACTAATGCACCATAAAGAACATATTTTTGAGGACCAGTTTCTTCACATCTGGTAAAACCTGAAGATGCTCTGTGATGTGGGTATTTAGCAGATACAGAGTTATAGCCAACAATATAATTTCTGTTTAATGGGTTATTACCTAAAAGATAATTCATTTGTTTTTTTGCCCATTCACTGTATTTTGAAGGTTTATCTCCGTGGTGCTTGTCATAAACAGTAGCTACAAATTGAGTAGCTGTATTATATCTAGCAGAACCCCATTGATTAAGGAAGGAATATCCACCTGGTGTTATTTTTCCTAGTGAACCATTCATCCAATTATCAACTAATTTTGCTACCTGACTCCAGAAGTCTATTGTTTCATACTGATTTTTTCCTGTAGCTTTTTTATATCTGTCTTCAAATACTTGGCTGTTTTTATCATATAAATCATCTATTTCAGCTAAGATACATGCAGTACCTGCCCAAACATCGTTCCAGCAATGAGTCCAGCAGGATGGAGCATAGTAATCAAAATATTTAAAGGCTTCTGTTAAATAATGATCATCCTTTGTAGCTAAATAAAGCCATGCTGCAGCCCAACAGTAATCATCCTGCCATTTTGATGAACCATAATAGCCCTTAGGACCATCGTTATTAACTGATTTGTTTGAACATCTTTCTGCAAATTCAAATAGTGCTTTTGCATATTTTAAACTTTTTTCTGCATAGGTAGGGTCTTCATCTTTGAAATTTAAGTAGTTAACTGCAAGTGAAGCTGCTGTTGCTGCTACACAGTCAGTAGAAGGCAATGCATCAGTAGCAAACCATGCTCTTCTGAACATTGTATCCTTTTCAGGAGCCTGCCAATAAGCGTGGTCAATATCTCCGTCACCAACCTGATAACAGAAAGCTATTGCTTTACCCGAACTGTTTAAAAAAGTACACTTCATAAAATAATCATTGAAGTATCTTAATATAGTTTTTGCATGGGTATCTTGACCTGTAGCTTTGTATTGATCTTTAAATTCATAATAGCCCCATCCTAATGTGGAGCCGGTATATGCTTCAGGCATACCAAATTTTACATGGTCACCTGCATCATGGTAGCCACCTGCAACATCTACAGTACCATCTCCATCTGGATCAAGTATACTTCTGTTGGAATTAATGAAGCTATCTGACATATTTGTATTTGTACTGTCAAGCTTCACTTTTGCATCGTAAGTGTGACAATCAGTTCTCCATTCGTAAAGACCATTTTCATCAACGCCAGTGCCACACATGTTAGCATCATAGAAGAATTGAGAAAGCTGCAGTGCTTTTGCATAGTTATATTCCAAAGTTGCAGCATTAACATTTATAGCGCTCAAAGGACTTATTAACATACTTAAGGTTATAGCGCTCACCATTGAAGCTTTAGTTATTTTCGAAAGAATTTTTCCTTTTTTCATTTTTGTCTCCTTTTCTATAATTAATAAGTTTATAGATATGTTTTATGGTTTAGTGAACTTCTTAATGTAAATTTATACCAATAAACATTTATTTAACATTTATTGGACATGATTTTATTTTGTACTAGCAGGGAATATAGTTATATCACCAAGTAAATATCGCTTAAGATAAGAGAAGTCCAGTGCGTCTATTGAATCATCAGCATTTAAGTCTGCTGCCTTACTTGAAACAGAAAATTCTTTTATACTTCCAAGCAAGTAGCTTTTCATCAATGCAAAATCAATAGAATCAATACTTTTATCACCATTCAAGTCGCCATATAAAATTGTTGATTCAGTGTACGGATAGGTTTTGAGATTTGGAAGTTCATCTAAGGTTATACAATAGTCACTATTGTACATTTCTTTAAGCCATTCAACAGGATTATTTTGCTCACCTGTTAAATGCCAGCCGTACCATGGACAGAAATATAACCATCTTGCTAATTCATTTTCTAGGTTTGATACTTGGGGAATAGTATCGTTTTCACTCATTGTAACAAGCTTTTTACCATCAGTGAGCTTTACTAGACTATAGAAGGTAGAGGCAATAGCGCTTCCGTTTGGCTTACCATCCATAGCATTGTATTTATCATATCCAACGATATCAACTACATCATCACCAGGATACCATTTTGGTGATGTATCGTAAGTATAAGAAGTCCATACCCAAATAATATTATTAAGCTTGTATTCATTTGTGAATCTATCATAGAGAAGTCTGTAAAGCTTTACGCAAGGCTCAGGACCTTCAGCACCCCACCAGAACCAACCGCCTTCTGCTTCGTGTAGAGGTCTGAATAGCACAGGTACATCAGCATCTTGAAGCTGCTTGAATTTTCCCGCCATAACTTCAATATCCTTGAGAAGTGCAGTGTTTTCTGCTGTACCAGGAGTTAATGCCTTTGATATACTAAAGGTTGTACTTGCTGTATAAAAACTATTATCGGCACTTTTACCTATATCTCCTGGTGAGAACCAATGCCAACAAACAGTTGGTATGCCATTTTTCTCCTTGTACCATTCGATGACACGTTCAGCACAGTAATCATCCCAACTTGGAACGCTACCTCTGTAATTCATGAAGTCAAAACCTCTTAATGCTGGCATTTTACCGGTTTTCTCTTTTATGTAAGTAAATTCGGCTTCAGAACCTTCATAGTTATGGGAACCACAAAGCTCTTGCTGACCTGATATTATGTGCTTTCCATAAACATCTACCAGATAGCTCATTAATGATTTTGCTTCACTTGTTGCATTTGGATTTACTAAGGTTTTATCAACTTTTAGATTTGCAATACTTTCATCAGCTGGCTTTACAATCAAGTAATCAAAGAAGGTATATCCCCAATAGGCGTCAAACTCAATGTTATTTACACCTTCATTAAGCTTAATGATACCAGCGGAAAATTCTCTCCAACCCAAAGAGTATGCAAAGCTTACCTCTCCTTGGTTTACAGAGTTTAAATTGAGATATTGAACTTTTTTGACCGTGTCGAACGGCTGAGCGTAACGGACAACTAATTCATAAAGACCAGCTTTCTCAACTTGAACATTAACAGAAGTGCTTGTTCCTTTCTGTCCAATAAAGCTACAGGAAGCACCTGTTAAATCAATTGTCTTACCATCATCGGTTTCCCCGAGGTAGTCAGTATAAATTTTGGCGCCATCTTGAATTCCGGCCTCAAATTCATACTTAACTCCTTCCGATGCAGTGCTTGCTGATGCATTGATGGATGACATTAGTGGAAATAATGTTACTAATGCCATTAATAAGAAAACCTTATATACTGTTTTCTTATACAAAAATCCCCCCCCTTTCGGAAATTTAGTTATCTATTTTAATTTACAAAATGTAATAAAATAGATACACCTATATATATTTTATGACATTTCGTACTATGTTACAATTGATTTATTTGTCATTTGTTGCTAAGAATTGAATAAATTTTATGAATAAAGTCAATTCGTTGAATAAGCTAATTTGTATGATTTTTTTGTGAATTGACTCCGATAATTGCTAGGGGCTGTTGAAGACAACATTTTCTGTATACCGATGTCTTATTGCAAGTAATAGTACACGAGTGCAACATATATCTAATTCCGAAGATCAGTTAGAAATTGATGCTAGAAATAGTAGGTGAAGAACAAGTATTGCAGCCGACACAGCTACAGGATGTAGCTGTGAGTATTGACCCAAGACAGGATGTCGAGTGTTATACGGTCGGCGGAAGTGCTTGTTCTTCACCGCAACTAATTCAGCGTCAATTTCGGGAGCGAGATATAGATATATATTGCACGGGAGTACTATTTTAAGAAGTATACTATTGATATATTATTCCTTGTATTGCAACAGCCCCAAAGGGACTGCTGCAAAAATGTATTTATCTGCTTTAAGATATTGAGGGAATACGAGTATTGTGATGGTGTAGAAGGGCGTGTTATAAAATAACCTAATTAGTTATATAATAGCACGCCCTTATTATTTAATGTCGACAACCTATAGCAAAACACAGATTGCAATTATTATAAAATTAATTCTGCTACTCTACCGGTAGTGTAGTTGTTGCCCCTAAGAGATATTTCTTTAAATGTGCAAAATCAATTGCATCAATTGAATTATCAACATTTACATCAGCAGCCTTTGTATCAATATTTTGGTTAACACCTAATAAGTACATTTTTAGAGCTGCTATATCTAATGCATTAATATCTCCATCACTGTTTACGTCTCCATATTTAACAGGATCCTCAATTATGCTTCCGCCTAATGGTACACCATTTTTACCTAAAGGAATTTTATGGTCTAAGCCTTGGAACTTTCCATTAGCATTTTTCCAGAGTACAGGTAACAAATAGTTATCATACTTATTGTCATTCCACTTTAAGTCTCTTCCGCCTTCAAAAGGTGTTCCTTCACCACGGGTGAATAATCCGCCAGTGTCGGCTGAGTCAATATTAATACACCATAAAGTGTGATGTAGCTTATATTTGTTTTCTAAAATATAGTCTCTCATAGATCTAAGATACTTCAGGTTTAAGTCAAGAAGCTTATCGTTTCCTTCTGTCAAGCCTCCCCATTCACCCATTAGTAATGGAGAAATTCCATCTTCCATAATGTATGCCCAGTTATCTCTCCAACACTCTTCATATAATATTTTTTTAGCTGTTTTATCATCTGCAGTAATGAAATCTCCTTTAAACCAGGATTGTTCAAATACTAATGGACCATAGTCATGTGGTGAGTAAACCAGTTGTTTTTGATGTTTTCCTAAATCAATTGGGTAATCCTTTACACCTCTGAGATTACCACCCCACCAGTTACCATAATAATCGTTATTTCCTGTCCAAGGACTTGTATTAGTTGTTTCATCATCCCATAGACCGTCCTTTGGATAGATTTCTATACCTTCAACAAATATTAATGCATTTGGGTGTACTTCCATTATTGCCAGTGCAGTTTCCTGAGCAACTCTTTTCCAGTTTGTTGGTCTGTTAGAGTTATCCCAAATAGCACTTTCAGACATTATTTTCAAGTCACCAGTATTTGTATGAGGCTCATTTTTTAAGTCGAAGCCTATTATTGTATCATCGTTTTTATAATGGTTAGCTGTCCAAACCCAAGCATCTTTAAATACTTTTTCTGTTATTGCTCCTTTAAACCATAGTGGGTATGTATGTCCTTGATTATCTGTTTCTGCACTATGTACATCAAGTATAACCTTAATACCTACCTTTTTGAAATTTTCTAACATAAAATTAAATAGTTCAAAGCTATTTAATCCAGCCAAATCAGCATTATTAAAGCTTGTATCTGTTGATGGAGGATATTCTCCCTTACTCCAAGCATATAATAAGTCTGTTGCAATTGGCAATCTGACTACGTTAATACCCTTATCTGCTACCATCTGAATATCTGCTACTATATTACTGTGATAAGAATCCAGTAGCATTCTCTCTCTGCAATTAAAACCAAACCAGTTGGCACCTGTAATCCAAACTTTGTTTCCGTACTTATCAACAATATTGGTACCTTCTACATGAAGCCAGTCATCATTAGCTTCAGCTTCAATAGCTGCTTCAGCATATATTGGTTTGATTGGTGCCAGTAATATTGAGAAAGCTGTTACAGCTGCAAGAGATAAGCTGATAAACTTTTTCGTTTTCTTTTTCATTCTTGTCGCCTCCATAAAAATAATATAAAAATGACATCATTATGAAAGTATAATAATTAGATTAAGTTTTTGAATGAGTGATTGAGAAAATAAATGACATTTTTACTTGAGAAATACATTAAAAGTGGTATTACATATACGCATAAGTCTATATCTTAGATTAGTCACCTCCATAATATTTTTTACTAAAAACAAGCTAATAAAATTAAGTGATAGCTAAGAGGCACTTGTTTTTCATTAATTATATAATTATATAATATAACATAATTTGCATAAATACAAAGAACTTCGTGTTAGAGGGATTTTTT
>JAEWZA010000075.1 GCA_023395575.1 Bacillota bacterium | reverse complement strand
GTATTATTTGAGTTTTTGTATTGTGAGAATAACAGAATACACAGGCATTATTGCAACTGTATGTAATGTTAAAGTAAAACACCTTTTTCTTCATAAAATCTCCTTAATATTGGACACCGAATATCACCTTTACCCAACTCACCAAAATAATGATAAGACATTCCTATACATCCTCCATTGCAGAAAGCAAGGTACTTACATTCGCCACATGGAATATCATCATTAATTTTATAGTTTATAAACTCCTTTATCTCTGAGCCGTTCCTAATTTCAGCTAAGGTCATATTATTAAGATTACCTAAACTAAAATCGCTCAAGCATGTACATGAATACACACTTAAATCAGGATAAATGTATAATTTATCTCCACCACTTCCACAGTTATTGCTGCGTTTATTGTTAACACATAAATTTTCCATTTCTCTGAATCGTTTATCATATAGTTCAAATGGATATAACTTTTGGATTTTAAGTCTAAAATGAGCTTCTTGAATAACTTCATCTACAAAATCATTCCATTCTTCAATCGTTAACATATCTTCAAATCTAGCATTCCCAAAAGGCATTTCATAAGAAATCCTCCAATACTTCATTTTCTTAAGCTCAGACAATATTGGTATCATTTTTTTTATAGATTTAATATTTTTTTTACTTACTACACTCGCAACGGAATACTTTATTCCTACTTTTTCATAATTGCTTAGTGTTCTACAAATTTTTGAATATACACCTGTTCCTCTAATCAGATCATTAGACGACTCATCACCGTCTAATGATACTTGAAAGCTTAAATTATCAAACTTAGATAACTCTCCAATATAGTAATTCATTGTACCATTTGTAGTAACGTAGACATTATTAATCTTTTCGCAAGCATACATAACAATATCGCAAAACCGTTTGTGTTTGGTTGGTTCTCCACCAGTAATAATTAAATCATCATCTTCAAAATCATTAGATTGCAACATTTTTTTAAATGCTTCAAAACTCATCTCTTGAATTTTTGTATCATTATTGGCTCTTATACAGATAGAGCAATTCAAGTTACAATCATTCGTAATTAAAACATATAATTGCATCATACACCTCATGAACATATATAAATTGAAATGGCTGTTAAATCATATTTAACAGCTCATTATTAATAACCTTGTTAAATTGAGACACTTCGCTTAATCAAACTCTTTCCAGCCATTCATATCATTTAGACTAGCAGTTTCACATTCTTCAGCATTAAGTTCTGCCCAATTAATCTCTTGTTGTACTTGATTCTTGAATTCCATTCTGTCACCTCCCTTGTAAAATAAAATTATATTTAAATAATCGGTTTCTCCAAAATTATATGTGCAATAAAAAAATAGTATCTGAAGAATCCGAATAACATCTTCTATATTTTAACATTTAACGACTTTATTTTCAATGAACTTGCCTTGGTTTTTTAGTATAGTTTAGTTTCACCTAGTTTATATTCACAGAAGGCTTGACGATTACCGAGAGAAGAATAGAATTCAAGAACAGCCCGCATATTATCTGTTAGTACCATCTGGTATTTCACCTCTCCCGTGTCAATTTTAAAGTTCTTTTAGCGGTTTAATGATCTTTTCAATTAATGCTTCATCGTCTGTAATGTTAATAAGTGGCAAACTGAAAACATACGCTTCATCAATATGATTGCATTCCTCGGATTGGAAATGATTAACTTTGCCATCCAATTCATAGTTATTGTCTTCATTTGCATCAGACCAATAAAACCAGATATTCCATAGATCCCAATGATCCCTTTTATCTATATTGGAATATACAATTTTTCCGACTGTAATAATTGGTTGTTCCACATCATCTCCCCAAAATGTAATTGTAATGCATTTATTAACCAGTTTATCTTTATTGTTTTGATAAACACGAAAAATTGCTTCAACTATCCATCTGTCAGCCTCCTGCAAGCTTGCAGTTACATCCTTTGTTATTCTGTTGCCGTATAAATTCCCCCATTCAGGAGCCAACAGGTTGTCAATCTTAAATATTAAACGCTGACATTCTTTACATACTTGCTGAATATATTGAAAAGCTAATGTTATTTGATGTCCCTTTTTAATATCACTCACACTGATTCCCTCCATAAAAAATATTTTTCTCTATTGTAATGTCTAAGTTGATTAATTGGTCAAAATAAGTTTTCTTCTTAGCAGAACTATTTCCATCATTATAGAAAATCGGATACGGCAATGAAAACGCCGAATTCAACGACATATCCGGTAGAGATATTCCTGAAAAATCCCTCAACCCGAGCTTTTCCATATACTTCATCAAGTCATCTACGATAATCTTTTCAAATGAAGAATAGAATGAATACATTTTCTCAAGTGTTTTGTACAATTGATGCCATCTCAGATGAAATACATTTTCCTTTATTTCATTATATCTGCTTTGTATTATTTGGGTAGTTGCCTTTATATCCAAGTAAGCTTCGGCTTCTGTCAAATAAATAATATATCCCTTTCTTCCTTTGAAGCTTGACACAGATGACTCCGTAAAATTCTCTATATCATTATTTATTGCTTCAAAATAACGAACCAATTGATCATTTTCCTCTGTTCCACTTTTCCCTGATTTGAATTTAGCTTCAACAACGAGAAGCAGATCATCAAAACCATGTACATGGTCTCTAAATATAAGAATTAAATCCGGCTCTCCATAATTCTGATTCCAGGTCCAGAATACATATTCTACTTCCCGGTAACATCTCAGCTCAATTCCTTCCGAATCTAATTTTTCCCATAGAGTTGTTCTTTTCTCATTATATAAAAACGCAGATTCAATAAAAGGAATCAATACCATGTCTGGCTTTAGATATTTTAGAGTGCCAATGACTGTTGAAGTAAGGATATCCTCCGTATACTCATAACCTAACGATTTGCCTCCAAGTACGGCTTGTATCAAATTACCACCCCCGATGGATAACTTCTCAGATATACAAAAGAAAAAACTCAAAATAAGTCTGATTATTTAAAAATCTTAAAAATATCAAATATACTAAATGTAGTTTTACGGTAGACCTTGTTATACAAAGCTTTCTTAGGATTTGTAATCCACCCCCATCCTCTTGGAGCTTTTACCCCTAAGCTATGGCGTACATATCTTTTTACGCTCGTTCTTGCTGCAATGCTCTTTTTAATACTCGGCTTTCTCATACCGAACTTCACAATTATCACACTCCTTTATTTTTCTATCACAAACCCACTCCAACTATCGGCATGCTGCAAAAGCAGCGTTAGGGGTTCTTCATGGGT
>JAEWZA010000030.1 GCA_023395575.1 Bacillota bacterium | reverse complement strand
AGACCGCTTTTTAAAATCATTCCTTGCTGCTATTTAATTTTCCTTAAAAATAGTAAAAAAGTATAAAAACAATCTGAGAACGCCAAAAAACTCGCTATAATAGCGAGTTTTCGGACAAATTGTGGTGGAGGCGAGGGGAGTCGAACCCCTGTCCGAAACCATATCCTCATGACCTTCTACGGGTGTAGCCTGCACTTTGTGCATTGCTCAGTATCCCTTACGGGACTTGAACCCTGCGCTTCCCTAGGTTAATCCCTTACAGGCAAGGTATCAACTTCGGTAGCCTTTAAAGTCCGATTCAGCTCAAGGCTACGGCTGAATTAGTGCTAGCATTTGACCTTCCCATGCAAAAGGACTGACTTAATGACGCCAGCTACCCTAGGTGCAGCTAACCTAGGACTGACGGGCTGCCCTTAGGCAGCAGCTAAAGCGAAATTATCGTTTTTAGCGTTTAATTTTAGTTTCTCGTTTTTTAAGAGGCCAACGAGAATCCTCTACCCGCTTATCAAGTCTCAACAATCCCGTCGAAACCATTACGCCCCCATGTATAAAGTGCAAGCTGGCTTGCCAACATTGCTCATGGTAATAAATTATTAAGAATGTAATAAAAATATCTCTCAAAAATTTAGGCTTTTAAGCTTTTCAATTAGAATATTTAATTATCAAGCTACCGTTTACATAATAACATCTATACTAGAAAATATCAAGTTACTGTTTATGGAAGTTCTGTATTTGTTTTGTTGAGCCCATCTAATTTACCGAAACTCCTACTTTTGTAAACTTCTAGTGTTTATTTACTAAAAAGCATTATCTAAACTGTTCCTTAATCTTGCGGTCAATCTCTCTCTTGGCATCACGAGCAGCAATATCATCTCTCTTGTCATATAGCTTTTTACCTCGTGCTACACCTAGCTCTATTTTAACCATACCCCTTTTCAGATAAGCCTGAGTAGGAACTAACGTGAGACCCTTCTGCTGAGTGAGACCAATTAGTCTATTTATCTCTGATTTATGCAACAAGAGCTTTCTATCTCGCAAAGGATCTTTATTAAAGATATTGCCTTGCTCATATGGGCTTATATGCATTCCGCTTAATATCACTTCGCCGCCCACAATAGTCGCATAGCTTTCCTTCAAATTTAGCTTGCCTTGTCTGATTGACTTAACCTCAGTTCCAGACAACACAATACCAGCCTCAATTGTTTCCTCAATGAAGTAATCATGACGTGCTTTTTTGTTTTGAGCAATTACCTTATATGCTTCCTTTACCATTTTCTTAACCGCCTGCCTGCTGCAAAATAATATAAATATAATAGACTGCTTTGATTTCAACAAAAATATCATCACATAACATATAAAATCTGATAAAAATAACCCTTTTAGATAAAGGGCTATTCAAAAAGTATTTATCTGTCAATTCACATTATAGCACCATGAATCATTAAGGTCAAGCTCCACAAAACCTCCTAATATTTGGTTAATTTCCATGTGTGAAAAAAATAAATTTCCCAAAGTTAATATTTTAAATGTGATAGCATTATTAATAGAAAATTGTGTTTGAAATTTCTCGCAAAAATAGTTTGTCAAAAAGCTATACAAAATGGATACAAGGATAATTAGTGCTAATTAAACCTCAATAGCAGTTGTCATGCATGTTTATAATTGTTCACAAGCACTCAGTTTTACTGCTGAACAACCGATACGATGTTAGTCTTAGCAAATCAAAAAACATGGATTGTAAATGTGGAAAGGAGGTTAAAATGTGATAATAAAGAACCTTTCCAATTTTTTTAATAGGCTAAATACTCAACCCTGCTGATTTGAGCTTTTCTAATAACTCATAAGGCACCTTAAGGTTGCCTCTTCCAAAGCCTATTTCAATCCCATTCTTATATGTTCCATGAAAATCACTTCCGCCTGTGACTAATAGCTTATGCTTTATCGCCAGCCTAAGTAAATTACCTGTTTCTTCTTTTGAATTTTCACTATAGATTGCCTCTATACCGCCAAGGCCATATTCTTTTAGCTCCACAAGTAATTTGTCCATATCATTATAATTCATTTTCAAAAGAACCGGATGTGCCAGCACAGGTATTCCGCCAGCCTTTTTTATTAATTTAATACCGTCAACAGGTTCTAGCTCATGCCTTTTAAAATACGCCAAACCATCTTTACCAAGATACTTGTCAAATGCCTCCTGCATAGTTTTTACGTGTCCTTTTTCCATCAACAAACGTGCAAAATGTGGACGGCCTATTGTGCCACTTGTTGAAATCTCTTTAACTTCCTCTTCTGTAACAGCAATACCTAATTTATTTAGCCTACTTATAATTTTATAATTTCGGTCTTCTCTACCCTTCCTTATTTCTGTAAGCTCCTTTTGTACGCTTAAGTATCTATCTATATTAAGAAAGTATCCTAGAATATGCATCTCCGGCCTATAATTAGTACTTATTTCTATTCCCGGAATAACCTCTATACCAATTCTATTTCCCTCATCTAGAGCCTCACTAATGCCCTCAACTGTATCGTGGTCAGTTAGCGCAACTGCTGCAAGACCCTTATCCTTTGCGTGGCGTACCAATTCAGCTGGACTCATGCTTCCGTCTGAAGCAATGCTATGTGTATGCAAATCAATAATTCTAGTCATGCAAGTTCTCCAAATCTAACTATAATGTGCAATACTTTATTAAAGAAATTAATACGTTAGGCTAATTTCTATACCTCCCAATATCTCTCCTCTAGACAAATTGGAGGCGGAAAACTGTTTTTATACACTTTCTGTAATATACTATCCATCTTCTTTAATGATCTACATGCCTGCTCCTGAGTAATCAAACCTTCTTCAAGTGCTATCGCAAGCTCATCTGCATCTAAAACTTGCATGGTTCCATTCGGCATTAGCTTTACATCCAATAACAAGTCTATAAATGTGTACTGATCCATATCACTGTCATACTTAACATCTATAATATCACAATACCAATATGCAAAATTTTTGTTAGCATCATAGAACCTGCTTATTTTAATACCTTCTTTTAGGAATGTATATGAAATGCCGCCTGAAATATCTGCTCTAGGCTTTATTGCTTTCCATCTGGTTATTAAAATCTCATCATCTCTAAATAGCATCTCATCACTTGAAATATCAACTGTTTCTAATGGTATATATCTTGTTCGTAATATACTTGGCTTTTTCATAATCTCTCCCAAATCCCTAAAAAATTTTATTTATTGTTATTATACATTAGAAATAGTAATTTTAGAAGGCAAATCAAATTATCTAACAAATTTAACATAACTCATTATGCTAATTTATTTTGAGCTAAGTTTGCAGGCAAACTACTTATTGCTTATATGCGAGTTCAACTTAGATAATAGGAGACTTGGTAAAGATATTTCCCACTTTTTTACTATTGAAATTTTTAATGTTATAATGTGAATAACTCAAACTTCGCAGTTGAATATACTGGTTAAAGCTTATCATATCAGGGTTGGTAGCAATTATGAAAAGTTAAATAATTTCATTATTCAAGTTAGTTTACTGAATAACAAGCCCTTGATAATTCTACATACCAATAGATTTT
>JAEWZA010000026.1 GCA_023395575.1 Bacillota bacterium | reverse complement strand
AAGGCATCCTGTCTTGGGTCAATACTCACAGCTACTTACTTCCACTGTGTTGGCAACAATACTTGTTCTTAACCTACTATTTCTAGCATCAATTTCTAACCAAGCTTCGCAATTAGATATATACTGCACTCGCGTACTTATTCTTGCAATAAGTCATTGGTATATAGAAGTTGTTGTTTTAAAGCAGCCCCTTATTTATTGGTGCAACATTCCTGCATTTGTGTTATATGAATTTTCATACATTAAATTCTACGGATGCGAGAGGATTATCAATGTTTTCTTGTCAAAACAATCGCAGGAATTAGTAATTGCTAGGAAAGTTATTTAATGAGTAAAAGGAAGGTAGAATTGTCGCATATGCTATTTTCTGGCAAAGAATTAGCTCTTTTGAATGAATTTATTGCTGCTTTCAGTCCTGAACCGAAGGTTCCCGGATACTCTACACCCTTTGGGTCATATCCTTGCAGCATTAATAGAATTTCAGCTGCTGTCACCATGTACTGAGATTCTCCATAAGTAACATAATGCTTGCCTAATGCACTATTTGATTTGATACCCCAAATGCCATCTACAACAAGTCCTGCGTTATAATCTAAATTTATAGCGGTTTGCAGTACTTTAATGCCTGCCTTTTTTGTTTCTGGTCCTTTAACCCCATCTATAGAAATACTTAAATTAGTAAATTTGTTTGCATGTATTTGTCCAGCTTGAATTATCTTGTTAACACTTAGTATAGGACTAGTACTGCTCTCATTATACCTGAGAACACAATCCCAAGGTTTGTTATAATAGCTTCTAATACAGATTTCTTTTCCTGTTTGATCTCCTGCTTGTCCTCCAATGGCTTTACCATTTTCATTAATGCTCGCATGTGCTATTTGCCCGTTTCCAATATACATTGCTGTATGTGAATAGCTTTTAAGCAAGACATCACCACGTGAAAGTCCTGTACCCTTTGATAATTCTATAGAGGAGGTTACATCAGTAAAACCTGAGTTAATAAAAGCATTCTTCATATTGCCGGTATATGTTGCACCATTGCTTTTTACTGGTACACCTGCAGTCTCCCAAGCAGTAATAACTGCAGCAGAGCAATCATAATCACCGTGCTCTCCCCATCGATATATTTGATCATACCCGTGACTATCATTATTTGCCAAATCTATCATCCATTGTGTCGCAAGTTCAAGCTTATTCATAATTAATCCTCCTAAATTATACTAAAATATAAATGAATATTTAGTAACAACAAAGTTATCCTCTATTTAACGCATTAAATTCAATTAGTTACTTTATAAATAAGGTGTTTTTATATCTCATTTAACAACTTGTGTGGCATAAGTATGGCTCGTTTAAGAATGGGTTCTGTATATGGGATTTTTAGTTGATAATGTAATTTCTTAAATAATTCAGATAAAGTTCAGATAAAAAACAAATACGCTTCAGTTCAGCAATTTAAAATTAAATCATTCCCAATGAAGGAGTGAAAAAAATGACAGAACCTAAAGGCAGACATGAATTGAAACATTATGTAAACTATGCTGATATATTGCAACTTAGAGCAAGGCTTCCGTTCGTAGCTAGTCTCGACAAAAATGCAATTGAGGGCAATGGGTACAGAGTTAAGAGTCTTTATTTTGACAATTATAAGGACAAAGCTCTACTAGAAAAGATTAATGGCGTAAATGAACGGGAAAAGTTCCGTTTACGTTTGTATAATGACGACACCTCATTTATCCGTCTAGAAAAAAAGAGCAAAAAGAACGGCATATGTTTTAAGCAGAGTGCTTCTATATCTGAAAAAGAATGCAAACGACTGCTTGACGGGGAGCTTGATGTGCTAAAAGAAAATGGAAGCCCTATATGCTTGGAGTTGTATGCAAAAATGCATTATCAGCAGCTTCGGCCCAAAAATATTGTGGACTACAGGAGGGAGGCATATATTTATCCAGTAGGAAATGTACGTGTAACCTTGGATTATGACATTCGTACAAGCAACAATGTACAGAGTTTTTTAGAACCTGAACCGGTTCCTGTACCAATTTCGGGAGTTTATATTCTTGAAGTAAAATATGATAACTTTTTGCCTGAGATAATTCGTGGCATAGTATCACTTTCTAGTAGAAGAAGTACTGCAATCTCAAAATATGCAGTGACAAGAATTATATAAAATCGGAGGTCTTATAATATGACATTTAATGATATTTTTAAATCAAGCTTTTTAGAAAAAGCATCGGAGTTTTCAATATTAGACGTAGGACTAGCAATGCTGCTATCATTCGCAATAGGGTTATTTATATTTTTTGTGTATAGAAAAACTTTTGCAGGGGTTATGTATTCGGCATCCTTCGGTGTTTCAATTATGGCTATGACATTGATTACAACCTTCATTATTCTAGCTGTAACATCAAATATTATATTGTCACTTGGTATGGTTGGTGCTTTGTCCATTGTTCGTTTTAGAACAGCCGTTAAAGAGCCGCTAGACATTGCATTTTTATTTTGGGCTATAGCTGCTGGTATTGTTATAGGTGCGGGGTTAATTCCACTCGGCATAATCGGATCAGTTTTCATTGGTATCATTTTACTGGTATTTGTAAATAAGAAAAGCAGCGACACACCATATATAGTGGTACTTAATCTTGATAATGATAAGGCTGAAAGTGATTGTATGGAATTAATAAAGGCAAAAACTAAGAAGAGCTTAATTAAGGCAAAGACAGTTTCAAGAAATGGCATTGAGCTCACTGTTGAAGTACGGCTCACAGATATGTCCGCAAAGCTACTTAATGAATTGCTGACTATAGATGGCGTAAGCAATGCATGTCTTGTAAGCTACAATGGAGAATATTCTGCTTAATTATGCCAAGATATGAGGTGAAAGCATGATACAAAGTAAAAAAATAAATATAATTATTGCGATAGCTGTAATTTTTGCTTTTTCAGTAAGCGTCGCTTTTGTGCTAATTAGCAATATGCAGCAAGTAAATACAAGTATTGAAAACGAAGCAGAATATTCTATAAAGCTTTTTGGAACTGATATTATATCGCTAGAGATTCTTGCAGATGAGAAGGATTGGAAAGAAATGCTTGAAAATGCTATGAGTGAGCAATATATCATGGCTGATGTTATTGTGAATGGAACTAAGTTCACAAATGTTGGTATCAGGCCCAAGGGTAACTCCAGTTTAACTCAGGTAGCAAGCTCAGACAGTAATAGGTATAGTTTTCGATTACAGTTTAATGAATACATTAAAGAGCAGACTTGCTTTGGGCTTGAGAGCTTTGTTGTAAATAATATGCTTGGGGACAATACCTACATGAAGGAGTATGTATCTTATGAGCTGATGCAGGAAATAGGCGTAGCTGCACCTTATTTTGGCTATGCTGATATTAAAGTAAATGGAGAAAGCTGGGGGCTGTATCTTGCAGTAGAATTATATAACGACAGCTATGAACAGCGAGTATATGGAAATACAGCAGGAATGCTTTATAATGTAAAAAGCATGGATATGGGAGGCAACAAGGGCGCAATGCCTGGGCAGCAAGGAGGAAATATCCCACAGATGCCTAACGGTGAGGGTAAAGGCAACATACCACAAATGCCTAATGAGGAAGGTAAAGACAGCAGACCCCAAATGTCTAATGGAGAAGGTAAAAACAGCAGACTACAAATGTCTCAAAGGTTTCAAAAACCAAATGATGTATCTGATGATGGTATTCAGCAACAACAGAAAGCACAACCCAATACGCAGGATGATATGAGACAGCAGCCTATTCCGCCATCAAACTCACAAAATAATACGGAACAACAAGCAGTTCAGCCAATAGAAAGCAACACTAGCTCTGACAATAATCCGCCCATTAATACAGACAGACCAGCATTTCCTGCGCAAATGGAGGGAGAAATGGGTGGCCGGGACAAGGCTTTTGGAGGTAAAGGAGGACGTGGCAGCTCTGGTGGTAGTCTTGAATATACAGACGATAATACCGAAAGCTACAGTGCTATTTTTAACAATGTAGTTGGAAAAGGAACAAAGAACGATTTCCAGCGTGTTGTACAAGCTATAAAAGCACTTTCAGAAGGTAAGGAGCTAGAGGAATATTTTGATGTAGACCAGATTCTTAGATACCTTGCAGCACACACAATTGTTGTCAATCTTGATAGCTACAGTTCAAGTATGGCACAAAACTATTATTTGTATGAAAGTGAAGGCAAGCTTACTATTCTTCCTTGGGATTACAATCTGGCTTGGGGTGGCTTTCAAAGTGGAAGTGCTTCTTCTGTAATAAACTTTCCTATTGATACACCGGTAAAAGATGTTGAAATGTCAAGCAGACCGTTGATTGAAAAACTATTGGAAAATACAGAATATTTAGAAAGATATCATGACTATTTACAACAGCTTATTGACAAGTATTTTGCAAATGGAAAATTTGAGAGTAAAATAAATTCCCTAGATGCACTTATTTCAGATTATGTAAAAAATGATTCAACCGCATTTTGCACCTTTGACGAATATAAAACGGCTGTATCAGCATTTATTACACTTGGGAATTTACGTGCTAAAAGTGTACAGGGCCAGCTAGACGGAACCATCCCAGCTACAACAGCAGGGCAAAGTACAAACGCTGACAAGCTTATTTCGGCAGGAGATTTTAAATTGTTAGAACTTGGAAGCATGATGGGAGGTAAAGGTTTCGGTGATTTTCCTAACCAAATGGGTAGACAAGACCAAAACGCATCTCCTGGTGACCCAGGAGGAATGATTAACGGGCTGGATAATGAACTTTTTATTAAGGCTATGGGCATTATCATGCAGTCAAATGGAGAAATAACTGATGAAGTTAAAGAGAATTTGCTCTCTATTGGTTTAACGATAGAGCAGGTTGAGCAGCTTTCCACAATGAGTTCTAGGCCTTTTGGTGGAATGGAAAGGGGCAGGCAGTCTAGAAATGACAGGAATGCTTTTGGTGCAGGTGCTCCTGTAGGACAAGGAGCATCAGTTAATAATACAATTTTAATTGGTGCGTTATCAATTATTCTTATTGCGGCTATAATATTTGCGGCTAAATATAAAAAGAACTATTGAACCAAGAATGTATTTCATGTATCTACTATTATATAAATTTTATATATAAGTTTTATACCATTTGCGAAGAAGTTCAAATAACCTTGTGCTTAATTTGATTTATGCTACAATTTAACTCAGATAATATAAAATTCAGTCTTATGCATTGAGCTTTGTTTATAAGGCAAAGCTCAATGTACAGGAAAAGTCATTTGATTATTGGGAAAGGGATGGTTATAGCATGGCTAAAGTTTTAATATGTGATGATGAAGCAGGTCTTCGTGCTGTAATAAAGCGATACGCCATATTTGAAGGGCATGAGGTCACCGAAGCAGGAGATGGTATGGAGGCCGTAGAGCTTTGTCGGCACAACACCTTTGATATAATTATTATGGATATCATGATGCCTGGGCTTGATGGATTCTCTGCTGTAAAGGAAATACGCAAGACATCTGACACACCGGTAATAATGCTGTCTGCTCGAGGAGAGGAATATGACAAGGTACTTGGCTTTGAGGTTGGTATAGACGATTATGTCGTTAAGCCATTTTCTTCAAAGGAAATTATGCTAAGGATAAGTGCCATTTTGAGAAGAGTAGAGAAAAGCAGCCCTGCTAAGTCAGATGACAGCGGGCATGTCGTCTATGAAAAGGATGGATTCAAGGCAGACTTAACAGCCTATAAGGTATTTATTGATGGAGTGCAGGTAAATTTAGCCCCTAAGGAATATGATCTTTTGTTTTTCCTGATAAGAAATCAAAACATTGCCGTGCCTAGAGAAAAGATAATGTTAGAAGTATGGGGATTTGATTACTATGGAGATGATAGGACGCTGGATACCCATATGAAGCTGCTAAGGAAATCTCTAGGACCGTATGCGCATTTTATTAAGACATTGCGTGGATTGGGGTACAGATTTGATGGATAAGCTTAAATTACAATGGAAGATATTCGGATTTCTTCTTGGTTTTTGTGCGCTATTATTAGTGATTTTATGGATATTTCAGACGGTCTTTTTAAGTGATATGTATAAGTTTATTCGCAAAGTAGAGATAGATAAGGCAATTACTCTTGTGGAGAAAAATATCAACAGCACAAGGCTTCAAGATGTTTTAAATGAGCTTGAAGCAACCAAGGAGATAATGGTGAGACCAACACAGGGTTTTGCGCCACCTGCTCGTACTATACCTGATAAACGTATACGTAGGCAGCCTGAAACCATCACAAAGGCACAAGAGTTTGTTTTGGAGGATGGGAGCAAGATATCGCTTACCTTTCATGCAATGATAACACCGGTTGATGCGACAGTATCTACTCTAAGAATGCAGCTTTTTATTATAACTGGGTTTATGGTACTTTTAGCAACATTACTTGCAATTATCATATCAAAGCACATATCTAAACCAATTGTGAAGATTAATCAAAGTGCAAAGGTGCTAGCCATGGGCAACTACGAAACACAGTTTAATGGTAGAGGGTTTTTGGAAATAAAAGAGCTCTCAGATACACTTAACACCGCTGCTATAGAACTTTCCAGGGTTGAGCAGCTGCGACGTGAATTGATGGCAAATGTCTCCCATGATTTAAGAACACCTCTTGCCTTTATATACAGCTATGCTGAAATGATGCATGATTTTCCGCAAGAAGTCACCTCAGAGCAAAGTCAAATAATTATGGATGAGGCAAAGCGACTTACTTCACTTGTAAATGATATGCTTGATATTTCAAGTCTTGAAACAGGGATAGCGAAGCTGAATAAAGTAAATTATAATCTGACAGAAAGTTTGAGAAAAACTATCATCCGAGTGAAAGAACTTGTTAAGAATGATGGCTATCAGCTTGAATTAGAGAATACGGAAGATGTTTGTATTTTTGCTGATGAGTTAAAGATTACTCAAGCGTTTTATAACCTATTGTTTAATGCTTTCACGTACAGTGGTGATGATAAAAAAGTAATTGTAAGGCAAAGCATTAGCAGGAATAGGGTGAGAATAGAGGTAATTGACCATGGAGAAGGCATTAGTAAGAGTGATTTACCTTATATATGGGAGAGATACTACAAGGTTGACAAAAAGCATAAAAGACCCAAAATGGGTACTGGTATTGGACTATCAATTGTGAAAAAAATAGTTGAATTACACGAGGGTGAATATGGAGTTGAATCAGAAGTAGGTAAAGGCAGTACTTTTTGGGTTCAGTTAAAATGTAAGAGTTAAATAAAATACACAAGTCTATGGATATTAATTGTCAACTATCTATAAGATTTGTGTATTTTCAGTTGGTTTTTAGCATACATATTATTAATATAAATCTGAAGTAATTGACGGAGTGCATTTTAAAATGCTAAAAGTAATTGGCATCGGGAACAGGCTTATGATGGATGATGGTATTGCTATAGCTGTTTTAGAAGCTTTAAAACATAAGTTGGAGTCGATGTCAATTGAAGTGATAATAGGTGAAACCGATGCTCAGTTTGTATTTTATCAGCTAAAGGAAGATGATTTTGTTATAATTTTAGATGCTACCTATTCTGAAAGAATAGCTGGAAGTGTTCATTCATGCACATTACAGGAAGTGCTTGCTTCATATGGAGATGCTGGCTATCAGCATGACACTAATCTTTTTAACTTGTTAAGACTATATTCACAACCGATAAAAGGCTTGCTGATTGGAATTGAAATAGCAGAAGCCAAATTTGGATGTGAGCTAAGTGATGCATTAATGCATAAATTCAACGATATATGTCTTGAGGTTGAGAAAATTATAAGTAATTGTCTTTGCCGGAGGAGATTAGTATGAGAGTAGAAGACTTTTCAAACAAGTATATTGACCGTATATTGTCGGAGATTAAGTATGATATAAGTGCATTATATGGATTCTCTTATCCTTACACTAGAAATCAAATACTTAATCATTTAAGAGATAGGGTATTTATGCTTGAAAATGCTATAAAAGCTATGCAAACAGAAAGGCAGACAACATTTACATTGCAAGAGCTGTCTAAATTTGATGGGAAGGGTGGAAAGCCAGCATATGTAGCTGTAAATGGTACTGTCTATGATGTTACAAACATTGCTTCTTGGGCTGCTGCAACACACTTTGGCTTGATGGCAGGAATGGATTTGACAAAAGAATTTGCTTCATGTCATGCAGATCAGCAATTGTTAGATAAATTAAGAGTTGTTGGAAAGTTGGTGTAAAATGATTAACGAAGGCATTTATTGCTCTGAGTATAATATACGGCTCAATACAGCTGCAAGGCTTATTGATACTGTTAGAACACAAATCAAGCAGGGTGTTTTAAGGAAAAGGAATCTTGTGTGGTTGGAATTGACTGGATGCTCAGGTAATATAATTTCACTTCTTAATGGAGCTAATCCTGATTTTACATACTTAATTTCCATGATGACGAATTTTATATATAATAACAGCGTTTCAGCCAGTGAAGGGCAGGGTGCTATGGAGCAGCTGTTTAGTGTGCTGGGAAGAGACTATATTCTTGCTGTAGAAGGAGCGGTTGCCACTAAAAACAATGGTTTATATAATATTATCGGTCGCTTGAACGGTAAAACAATAACTGCCCTTGATGCAGTGAAAACACTCGGTGAG
>JAEWZA010000004.1 GCA_023395575.1 Bacillota bacterium | reverse complement strand
ATATAATTACGCGCTAAGCAGAAAAGCGAGATGGTTAAACCTCTCGCTTTTTGTTTTGCAAAAATCAACTATACTTTCAAGTTATTCTGATGTCTTCCTTTTTCTTTTTCTCTTGCCTGTAATTTGGGCTAATACTTTTTTGTCAATAGCCTTACCCTTTTTAGTAGTTTGCTTAGTTGTTCTAGTAGACTCAGAATTTGATTTAACTTTCTTTGGTCTGCCTGTATTGGACTTATCACTTTGAGTTTTAAATACTCTGTCAGATTCTGAAGTTCCAACATCATTGGAGGCTATTTTTCGTTTTCTTGAATTTCCGCTTCCTTTTCCTCTACGTGTAGAAAATCCACCTGGTGAATTAACATCAAAATCCTCAAACTGATCATCTTCATCTGACTCAACTAATAAAAATTCAATTTTCTTGGCAGATACGTCAGCTTTCGCAAGTATAACCCTTACAACATCACCTACTCTATAGGTTTTATGAGTGCGTTCTCCTATCAAGCAATAGTGGCGATCATCATAATTATAATAATCATCTTCCATACTGCTCATTCTAACAAGTCCCTCGATAGTGTTATCCAATTCAATAAACATGCCAAAATTGGTTACATTCGAAATAATGCCCTCAAATATTTCACCCTCGTGTTCCTTCATATACTCAACCTTTTTGAGGTCCTCTGTTTCTCTTTCAGCCTCGTCTGCCATTCTTTCTCTTTCAGAACACTGCTTTGCTACTTCAGGCAAAATTCCATGTAGTTGCTCAATTTTTTGCTCACTCATTCCGCCCTTCAAATATAATTTCATGATTCTATGAATAATTAAATCAGGATATCGTCTGATAGGTGATGTAAAATGGCAATAGTATTTAGCCGCAAGTCCAAAATGTCCTACACTTTCATCACTATATTTTGCCTTTTGTAAGGATCTCAGCATAACTGAACTAATAATCCTTTCGTACTTTGTCCCTTTAACCTTTTCTAACAAGTCCTGCAACGCCCTAGGATGAATTTTATTAATACCCTTTATACTGTAACCCAGATTGTAAATAAATTCATTTAACGCTATAATTTTTTCCTCATCAGGATCTTCATGAATTCTATACACAAATGGTGTATTAGTCCAGTAAAAATGTTCTGCCACTGTTTCATTACATATCAGCATGAACTCCTCAATAATCTGATTTGCAATTGTAATATCATATTTTTTCACCTCAATTGGCTTGCCTTTGTCGTCAAGAACAACCTTAGACTCTGGAAAATCAAAATCCATTGCACCTCTTTTAAATCTTTTATTTCTCAGAATAAGCGCAAGCTCATGCATAAGGGTAAAATCAGGCACAAGATTTTTGTATCTTTGTATTAGCTCCTCATCTTTATCCACCAATATTTTATATACATTTGTATATGTCATTCTTTCATCAATATTTATTACACTTTCAAATATATCATGGTTTATTACTTTGCCTGTATTGTCAATATCCATCATAACGGTGAAACTAAGTCTGTCCACCTGTGGATTCAAGCTGCATATTCCATTTGACAGCTTTCTCGGCAGCATAGGTATAACCCTATCAACTAAATAAACACTGGTGCCTCTTTTTAAAGCCTCTTTATCAAGGGGAGAATTCTCTGTAACATAGTTTGTAACATCTGCAATATGAACACCTAGACGATAATTTCCGTTTTCAAGCAGTTCTACAGATACAGCATCATCTAGATCCTTAGCATCCTCACCATCAATTGTCACCATCCTCAAATTTCTGAGATCTCGTCGCCCCTTTAACATAGCTTCGGTAACTTTATCGGGTATATTTTCAACCTGCTTGTTTACCTCTTCTGGAAAATCATCCTCTAGATTATAAGACTTAATTATAGATAGTATATCAGTTCCCAAATCATCCTTATGACCTAGTATTTCAATTACCTTTCCTTCTGCATTTCTCCTCTGCTCAGGATATTTGACAATTTCAACAACTACCTTTTGACCTTTTTTTGCCCCATTAAAGCCATTCTTGGATATGAAAATATCACCAGATATCCTTTTATTGTCGGGCACAACAAAACCAAAGCTCATACTTTTTTCAAAGGTTCCAACCAATGTGACATTTGCCCTATTAAGAATGCGTACTACTTCTCCTTCCATTCTTCTTTCAGAAGTGCTTTTCCTGTTTACTCTAGCTGCTACTCTGTCATTATGCATAGCACCGTTAAGGCTATCGGCAGGAATAAAAATGTCCTCCATCATATAATCATCCGGAATAAGAAATGCGTAACCTCTCTCATGCCCTTGTATTCTTCCAATTACTAAACTTAGTCTTGAAGGTATTCCATATCTATTTCCATGTGTTTTATATATCCTTCCCTCATTCTCAAGCTCTTCAATAAGCTGATTAAAAATTTCAACATCACTAGAAGGAACACCAAGTATCATTCTGAGTTCTTTTAGTAAAAGAGGTTTATATGCTTCCTCTGTCATAAATCCTACAATGCGTTCTTTTCTTTCCTCTAAATCAACCATTTATCTATTATCTACCTTTCAGTTATTAACTCAACTTTCCCACCCCAAAATCTATAGGTGGTCACGGTCAAAAACGCTCAAATGCTTAATTCGCCTAATAAGGGGCTGTTGTAAAACAACAATTTCTATATGCCAATGACTTATTGCAAAAATAAGTACGCGAGTGCAATATATATCTAAT
>JAEWZA010000003.1 GCA_023395575.1 Bacillota bacterium | reverse complement strand
CCCTTACGTATGTCAATAGAAGATTTAATATCTTCACTGAGCAGAATAATATGCCTATTCTGTTCTTCATATGTATAAGTAGCCAAATAAAACTCTGGTACTTCAAATATCTTAGATTTGCTATCAGAGTCATAAAACATTTTGCCATTTTTATCATCATAAACCAGTCTCAAGGCATCATGATGTCTGATTAGCCCATTAAAAGCACTTTGAATAATACAACAATCTATATTTTGCTTCAAAACTAGTATTACAGATTGATTATAGTAATTAACATCCTTAAACGTTTGGGAGAAAAACCACTCATATATTGGAACTTGTTCTACATAGCCCTCACATGGACTTTGGTCTATTTCACCTACAGTAAGTGAATTTTCTATATTAAGAGCTATGTCTTCAAATATAGGATTTGTAAGAATATCTTTAACCCTTATTTTCAAACCAACTTGATTTAATCTTGAAGCTGCTTGAATTGCTTTTATAGAATCTCCACCCAGCCTGTAAAAATCATCCTTCATCCCAATCTCATTTACTCCTAAAACATTTTGCATAATAGAAATTAGTTTTTCTTCTGATTCATTTCGAGGTGCAATGTATTCTATTTTCTTTTGTACTTGCTCGGGTTGCGGCAGTAACTTCCTATCTATCTTTCCATTTGAGGTTAATGGAAACTTATCCATACAGATAATATGTGAAGGAAGCATATAATCAGGAAGTAGTTTTGCAAGGTTTTTGCTGGCTTTCTCTTCTGAAAATTCCTTAGTAGCTGTAACATAAGCGCAAATATACTTATTTCCATTTTTATCATCATGGTCAATTACAACTGCATCTTTTATATATTCAATATCAAGTAAACACTTCTCAATTTCTCCCAATTCAATTCTATGTCCTCTTATTTTTACTTGATAATCCATCCTTCCAATATATTCAATGATTCCGTTGTCTGTATAACGTGCATAGTCCCCTGTTTTATAGAGTCTAGTCCCTATTATATAAGGGTTATCTATAAACCTTTCAGAGGTTAATTCTTTTCTATTAAGGTAACCTCTGGCAACGCCATCACCAGAAATATACATTTCTCCACAGCACCCTTTAGGAAGTGGTTTTAAACTATCTTCCAATATATAAATTTGAACATTATCTGCAGGTACACCTATTGGAACAGATGTGCCTGTGTCATTTTCATAATCATATTTGTATATCATACATCCAACAACTGTTTCAGTAGGACCATACTCATTATAAATTTCAATATTTCCTTTAAAGCTTTCATAAATGCTGGCAGCAAGGCTAACCTTTAAATCCTCTCCACCGACAATAAACCTTTTAACTGACGATTCTCTAAAATCCATACCCTTTAAAAGCGACAAATGTGACGGAGTCAACTTGACAATACTCACTTTGTTCTCTCTCATTATCTTGTAAAGTACATACTCATCTTCATCCTTCTGATACACAATAATTTTGTTACCTCCAATAAGTGGTGTAAATATTGAAGTTACAGTTAAATCAAAAGAAAGAGAGGAGTATAAGGCAAAAATATCAGCATCACTTTTTACATACATTTTCTTTGCCCAGTATATATAATTCACAAGACCTTGGTTTTGAATCATAACACCCTTTGGATTGCCTGTAGAGCCTGATGTATAAATTATATATGCAAGATCTTTAGGGCTACTCTCCAAGTCTAAATTCTGTTTATCTTCATTAAATATAAGATGATTGTCAAAATTAAAAATTCTTCCGGTAAAGTTTAACTTCTCATTTGTAGTGCAGTTTGTAAGTAGTACTGAAACAGAAGAATCCTTTAAAAGATATTCTTTCCTATCATCAGGATATTCAGGGTCAATTGGTAGATAAGCACCTCCAGCTTTCATTATTCCCAATATTCCTATCACCATATCTAATGAATGTGTTACCATTAACCCAACTATTGACTCCCTATCAACCCCATTTTTTCTTAAAAAGCGAGCTAACTGATTTGCCCTTCCGTTTAATTCACTATAAGTTAATACTGCATCTTCAAAGCAAACTGCAACTTTGCCTGGTGTCCTTTCAACCTGTTCTTGTATCAATTGACAAATAGTTTTATTTTTAGGATAGTCTGCTTTACTGGAGTTAAAGCCATAAATAATTTCATTCTTTTCATCTTCAGTTATATATGTAAAATTTATTAAAGTTTCGTTTGGTGCATTTAATATCTGCTCAATCAAAATCTTTAGATGCTTAAACATATCTGCTATTTGCTTATGGGTAAAAATATCAGTTTTATAATCAAAATCTAGTTGGAGTTCTCCATTCTCCAACCAATCCTTAATCACTAATTGGAGTGGAAATAATTGATTTCCATTATAATGCTCGTTATTTTCAACTCTAACTCCATCCATATCGCTTATCATTTTTGTATTATAAAAGTTCACGCAAAATTGAAATAAATTATCGTAACCTTTTTTCTTAATCCCAAGGTCAAGGGTTAAAAGATCATAAGGATAATGTTGATGAAAATAATATGTCTTTAACTGACTATTCACCTGCTTTGCCAGCTCAAAAAATGTTAAATTACTACTGTCAAATGTCATTCTGAAAGGCATGGTACTGGTAAACATACCAAAGGTATTCCTTTCACGTTTACCTGATCTATTTAGAACAGGCGTTCCAATGATAATATCTTCTTGTTGATATGTTATATTGATATAAAGTAAAAATAACGACACAAAAAACGAGTTGACAGAACATTTGCTTTCATCAACAAATTTCTTTATTTTTGAGTATATATTTTCTTCAAGATAAAAAGTACTCCTTTTACCACTTAAACTATGAGTACCCTCTTTTATAATGTTCTCAGGAAGATTTGAAAATCTTTCATTCCAGAATAGCTTATCCTTCTCAAACCGCTCAGAATTTAAATACGTATTTTCTTGCTCTATGTATTCTTTATAGGAATATTTGCTTGTATCATTAACCTCTTCATCTCGTATTAACTTAGTATAATTATCACTAATCTGTTGCGATAATAGACTAAATGTCCACCCATCAGAAATTATATGGTGAATTTTAACAAAATAACCATTATCCTTTTCCGATAATTTAAACATGGCAAAGTAATACAATAAGTTATTCTCTACTGTAAAGGGTTCCTTCACTTTTCTTTCAATCCATGCAGCAAGTTCTTCTTCGGGAGCATCATATTTAGAAAAATCAAAAAAGTCAATTTGTATCCTCTCATAAGGTTTTATTAATTGCTTTGGAACGCCATTATCTTCTATTATTTGCAAACGAATTCCGTCATTAGTTTTTATAAGGATTTGAATTGCTTGGTCAAGGTGCTTAAAATCAACAGCCCCTTTAATTCTTGATGTTCCAGCAATATTATATATAGAAGTATCTGGATAAACTTTCTCTATGTACCAGATTCTCTTTTGCGGATGAGTCAGTCTATAGGTTTCTGTATTATCTAAATAATTTATTGAGAACATAAAACAAACCTTTCTGCTCGTTATATTATGCAATACAGGTTAATTATATCATACAAGTTCCTATTTTCAATAATCGTTTTTTATTTTATATTTTTCATATTTATTGTTTGTTTTACATTTAACTACATGAATAAAACTAAGTAAAAACCTGTTTATATTTATACTTATTTTAATAGAGACAAAAGAAAAGCTATATTTTGGAATCAAACCATTGATAAGTCTCACATATAGAT
>JAEWZA010000479.1 GCA_023395575.1 Bacillota bacterium | reverse complement strand
TTGCTCTGTCGTAACAATATACTTTTTTCAAGGTTCACCATTATCTACTGACTAATTTTTATTGAATTGATTCTGAAATTTAAATTTCAGGACAATTACCAATTACTTTTCGAGACTATACAGCATAAATAGTCAGAGTACCGACTTGTATTCTTTGATAACGTTTGTAGGGCTAATTATTATGTAATTGTAGCCCTTTAAACTTCTTTAATTCTTTTTGAATAAATTCCAGACTAAGGAGCAGTTTTTTTAGCTCTTCATAGGTTAATCTTCTGGTACTATGAGAATTGTAATCCTTAAAATCAGAAGAGATACTTTTACCACAGCTAATATATTTTTCATAATTCAGTTCCCTGTTATCAGCAGGAATTCTGTAATAATCTCTCAAATCCTCAGCTATCGCCATCTCTTCCCTCGTCAATAAAGCCTCGTATAGTTTTTCACCATGCCTAGTGCCTATAATCCTTATTTCATTATTGGCATTAAAGATATCTTTTAAGGCAGAAGCTAATTCCAAAATTGTAGCAGCTGGAGCCTTTTGGACAAATATGTCTCCTTGCCTTGCGTTTAAAAATGCATATAGTACTAAATCAATTGCATTTTCTAAAGACATCATAAACCTTGTCATATTTGGGTCAGTTATTGTAATAGGCAAACCTTCCATTATCTGTTGTGTGAATAGTGGGATAACAGAGCCTCTTGAAGCCATAACATTGCCATATCTCGTTCCACATAAAACAGTTTCATCACCATTTACATTTCTTGAGGTAGCAACCATAACCTTTTCCAGCATAGCTTTTGACATTCCCATTGCATTTATTGGATAAACAGCCTTATCAGTGCTTAATACAATTACCTTTTTTACCTTATTTTCAATTGCTGCATTCAAAAGATTTTCAGTTCCTAATATGTTGGTTTTAATGGCTTCCATTGGATAGAATTCACAAGAAGGCACCTGCTTTAATGCAGCTGCATGAAAAACATAGTCTACTCCCTTTAGCGTTTTGAATAATGAGTTATAATCTCTAACATCTCCGATGTGAAATTTAACCTTATCATTATTCAATTCACGGCGCATGTCATCTTGCTTTTTCTCATCCCTACTAAAAATTCGTATTTCTTTTATTTCGGTATTGATAAACCTATTTAGAACAGCATTTCCAAAGGAACCAGTACCCCCTGTGATGAGAAGCGTTTTCCCAGTAAACATACAATCCCCCATCTCGCTGATTTACAGCGCCTTAAATAGTGATGAAAGTCTCTTGAAAACAATATTTCTTTATATTTAATCAACTTTCGCAGTTGAATATACTGCTTAAAGTCTAGTAATATGAGGTGTGGTAGCATTATCAATGGAAAGTTGAGTTAGAAATAATTGCATGAATTAGTTGATGAGATGAAGTTTTTTTGCTGAAAAACTGACATGATGTCGGTTTTAGCACACTATGAACCATGGAGGGTGAATGTGTGCGACAGCAAAAACACTTCGATGAATCATTACTAATTCTAGCAATTATTTTGGAAACAAACCATTGATGATTCTACCGCACCAATAAATTTTTATGTGCAAAAGTTGATATATTTATTTATATAGCGTAGCAAACTGTTTCATGCAGACCATTTGAATAATGTCTTATATAAATTTTATATGAAGCAGATAGCTTGAGGATAACTAAAGGTAGCTCCCATAAATCAGTAGCTTTATGATAAATTGAAATAGCTAGTTTTGGATGATATCTCGTAATGGTGTCTTTCATTCCATATAGCGCTTCTTCTTCAGCACCTTCGATATCCAACTTTATATACGTTGGTTTATATTGTTCAACAACTTCATCAAGCTTTACTAGCGAAATTGTATCCTTACCTGTCTCACTAATAAAAGAAGCACTATTGCCATGGCTATTAAAGCCTATCCTTCCAGTTTTAGAATAAAGACCTGCATTAAATAGTTTAAGAGTGTTGCAGTCTAAGTTTTTAATACTTTCTTTTATACTATTATAATTTTGCAAATCAGGTTCAAATGCATATATATACTTAAATTTATTATTAGTTTCATCAATAAAAGCAGCTATTGTTTCTCCGTCATAAGCTCCTCCATCCACAAAACACTCTGTATCATTAAGCTCAAATATATCATTAGGGAAATACTGTTTTTGACTTATAATGCTACTTAAATATGTAAAATCCATAGTAATCCTGTGTTTTAAGATATTACTAAGCACTAATTTTGATAAGTCGTCTGCTAATAGATTAAACACTCTCTCAATTTTATTCTGATTTTCTATAAGCAATGACACGTCATAAAAACCTTTTTCACTCATCATTACAGGATAGTATTTAACAGCCTTATACCCCAGACTTGAGAGCCTATTATAAACTTCCATAGGATTTGGCAGACATATCAGTATAATAGCATCTTCTTCTAAACGTATGTCTTCAAGGTCTACAACCTTAATTCCATTGACATATGTGCCCTGTTTAGCTTTATCATCATCAATAAAGTTACAAATATTATAAGCTTTATTCTTTAGAATATTGCTTGTAATAAACCCTATACCTCCGGCACCATATAATATAACCTTTCTGCCTTGTAGAGAAGAAATGATATCGTTATATTTTTCATCTACTTCTACCTTGCACATATCAAAAATATCCTTCACCATATATTGTTATCCCTTCACAATTTATATTAAAAGAACATTATACTTTTTTTCCAGTTCCACTAATTCCTTTTGAAAGGTATTTCCTTGAGCTAATCCCTGGTGAATATATAGACTCCCTTCATCTATGGCGGCACGTAAATATTCCTTTAGTTTTTCTTCAGTAATGCTGAATTTTATATGATTTGGTAAGGCCTCTAATTTTATAAAATCTGTTATTTTTTTATAGAAAAACGAAGCAATAGTATAGTTCTTTAGCTGTTCTCTATTTTCAGAGTTGTTCCACTCTATGGCAGGTAAATATATCTCTTCATTAAAATTTTTTATGATATAGTCATAAACAATGAAGGATGTCTTAATTCTTTGCTCAATATTATGTGAATAGTTATTTTGATGCAGCCTATAGTAGATCAAGCCTTCATTTATCATGCCATAATCCATACCATTTTTAATGAAGTTAAGTGAGTTGATTGTATCGCAAGAATACTCATTATTTCTATATACACTCCAAGTAATATCCTTTTTTCGAAAAAACTCAAGTCTATATAAGCCATTCATTGGAATTACTCCAGAACAATTTGTAAATATCCTATAGACCATATCATTGAGTGTAGGAAGAGTATACTTCCAATATGATCGAACGGTATTATTTTCATCAATAATATTAAAATTGCAATATACATAATCTTTATTGGTTTGTTCCAAATAATCTACAAATTTTTGGATAGCATCTCTATCCGCATAATCGTCAGAAGCAATCCACTGAAAATACTTACCTTTCGCATGTTGTATTATTTCCTGTATTGCTAGTGAGGGTCCACCACTGTTTTTCTCATGATAAATACAGTTTATATTTTTGTGGCAATGCTCTAATTCCTTCATTTTATTGACTGAACCATCTGTTGAACAGTCGTCCACAATTATGATTTCTATATTTTGATATGACTGGTTCAGATATGCTTCAACACTTTTTTCTAAGAATTTTAAGCAATTGAAATTAATAATCCCAATAGTAACTAGTGGTATACACAAAAAGCTTCCCTCCTATTGCATATTTCAAACACATCATCAAAAACCAATTGTGGTTTTTGGTGGCTTGATTACTTTACCCGCAAAAACTGCCTACAGCTTTCTATATGAGAATAGGACGATGAATACACAAAAATTAAACTTCGCATTTTTAATACTCTAAGGAGTCCAAAAGCTCAACGACCTTTTTGAAAGGGATATGTTTTTCTATTCCGCTATTAGAAAGTGCTAAATTAATGTCTTTGATGCTACTATTTATATTGTCGATATTTAATACATCTCCCAGGTCAAAGTTAATATTTCTATTACTTTCTGGTTTTTGTACAATAAGAAGCTTTTCAGATAACCCAAAATTTTTATTACATAGCAATTGTCTATCCCTATTTAACAAATACTCACCTATAGTTTGCTTATTTTCTTTACTAATTGTGGTATCTATAAATATACTATGAATTAAATTAAACAAATAAAGTGCATTATTTGATTTGCTACCAAGCAGTTCCCTGTCAAAAGGAAAGTTCATGAAAAATGCTACAGGCTGCATATCAACTAACACAAGTTTATTGTCTAGCATTACTTTTTTCACATATTCTTTATCACGAATTACTACATGGGGCGATAGGCTCTTTGTGTTGATTATGCTGATTGGATCAAGTAATATACAAATACCATTGGCACTTAGATGTCTTGAAATATTGCTTATTGCTTTCGCATACTGATTTTCGCTTGTAACATGAAGCAATACGTCTGCACTAAATATCAGGTCGTATTCACCTTCATAATACCTTTCTTCACAAATATCTCCATGCCTAAATTGATATTTCGGATAACTATGCTGTAATTCACTTACCGATTTTGATGAAATATCTATGGCCTCATATAGTTGAACACCTCTTCTATAAAAGTACTCGCTAAATATTCCTATTCCAGGACCTAATTCTAAAACTCTTATATTACTAGCTTCATTAAATGCCTTGTTTAAGATACCGTCCAATAAATCTATCCTGCTCTGGTATAATAATTTATTATATATTTCTCCAAGACCAATATACCCTACACCTTCAATATTAAAATTTAAATTAAGTCTTTTATTCCAATATTCTATATAATCAAAACTAATATTGTCTTTATCCTTCATAATCAATTCATTAATCATGTTATTTATAGTATTAATTTGTTTTTCAAGAGAATAATTTATTTCAATGAAGCTCCTGTATTCAACTGAGTTATAAGACTCTTTAGTAATATTGCAGACAGCCTCATCAATTGTATTCCATAAATATTTATTAGGATATATACC
>JAEWZA010000424.1 GCA_023395575.1 Bacillota bacterium | reverse complement strand
ATATAAATGTGGTAGAACTTTCACCACCAGAAATGCCGGCTGCACTTGCTCAAGGCCAGATTGCTGGATATTGTGTTGCAGAACCCTTTGGAGCAAAGTCTGTTGCAATTAATACAGGTAAGGTTTTGGTTGAAGCAAAAAATCTTTGGGAGGACTCTATCTGTTGTTCGTTAGTTCTTACTGAAAGCTTTATAAATAACAAGCATGATATTGCACAAAAAGTTGCTAAACAATATAACGAAGCTGGAAAATATATTGGAGAGCATAAGAAAGAAACTGAGGAGATTGCAAAGGAATATTTAAAGCTTGATGATAATGTATACAATTTGTCTATGAAATGGATTTCATTTGATGATTTGAGAATTACAAAAGAGGCATATACTGATCTTACAAAAAAGCTTATAGAGTTTGATATTTCAAAGTTACCGCCTACTTATGAGGATTTTATAGATGATTCTCTCTTTGGACAATAGAAAAGCATTGTAGATGGTTAACCTTATTAATAGAAAGATGAGTAACAAATTATAAATATTGAAATAGAAAACGGAGGCTAATGAATGAAAAAAGTAATTCATATTTTCGTATCATTTACAGCTTTAATCTTAATTTGGCAGCTTGCTGTAACTTTTGAAAACTGGAATAAAGCACTGCTCCCCTCCCCTCTTGATGTAGTAGAGGGTTTTATAGAAATGGTTTCTAGTGGAATTTTGTTAACAGGTATTTTAGATAGTATGCTAAGGTTTGCTATCGGTTATTGTATAGCTGTAATTACTGGGGTAACGGTGGGGCTGATATTAGGTTGGTTTAGAGGTGTATGGAGCTATATAAATCCTATTGTACAACTGCTAAGACCAATCTCACCAATTGCATGGCATCCATTTATTGTGTTATGGTTTGGAATTGGCGATTTGCCAGCCATTATTATAATTTTTATTGCAGCATTTTTCCCAATTCTGCTAACTACAGTAACAGCAGTAAGTAAAGTAGACCAGACATACATAAAGGTTGCAAGGAATTTTGGCATAAAAAGAGTAAGTTTTCTCACCAAAATAGTCCTTCCATCAGCATTTCCATATATTGCTACAAGCCTTCATTTAGCGCTGGGAACTGCTTGGGTGTTTTTGGTAGCAGGAGAAATGGTGGGAGCACAGACTGGCCTTGGCTATTTGATAATTGACTCTAGAAATAATTTGAGAGCAGATATGTTGCTGTCAAGTATAATTGTTATTGGATTAATTGGATTAATATTAGACAGTCTTATTGGTTTGATAGAAAAAAGCATACTAAACAAATTTGGATTTGTGGCTAATGATGGGAGGACTTGATTTGTATATAAAAGTTGAAGATGTATCAAAACAATATGTACAAAATAGCGAAAGCTTTCAAGCAATGGAGCATGTTTCTCTAAATATTGAAAGAGGAGAGTTTATTTGTTTACTAGGTCCTAGTGGTTGTGGAAAGACTACACTACTCAATTCCATTGCAGGTTTTGAAAGGGTAAACAGCGGAAGGATTACAATTGATGGAAAAGAAGTCACAGAGCCTTCAAATAAAAATGTGACAATATTTCAGAACTATGGACTGCTTCCATGGCGAACAGTAAAGAAAAATGTTGAGCTAGGGCTAGAGGGCAAAAAACTCTCTAAAAAGGAACGAGCTGAAATTGCAGAAAAATTCATTAATATTGTTGGCTTGAGTGAATTTAGTAGAAGTCATCCTAATCAGCTTTCCGGAGGCATGCAGCAGCGTGTTGCAATTGCGCGTGCTCTTGCAGTAGATCCTGAAATAATATTTATGGATGAGCCATTTGGTGCATTAGATGCACTGACACGACTGAAAATGCAGGATGAGATATCTGGTATATGGGAAAATCAGAAAAAGACTATTATTTTTGTAACACATGATATTGAAGAAGCTGTTTTTCTTGCTGATAGAGTAATTATCATGACTCCTAACCCAGGAAAAATTAAGAGCATTATTAATGTGCCAATAGCACGGAAAAGAGATAGAACTAGCACTGATTTTTTAAAAATTCGAGATAGAATTTTTGCTGAATTTGAAATGAAGAAAGATGATAATACAGAGTATTCCATTTAACAATTCAACTATATTAATAAATTAATTTATCAATGCAATGACATCACCATTTGGATTAACTCTCCAAAGGTGATGTTTTAATTTATTTATTAAATTAAGAAGACATTTTTCGTACATAATTTACACAATTCATAAACTAATGGTATAATTTCCATATAAGTAAGCAGGCACAAGGTCGTGCTGTTATCCCATTATACTAATTTGAAAATACAGAACAAATGTTTTAGTTGATTGATTATCAAATATAACAATACCATTAAAAGTTTTTATACGATGAAGTATATGACTAAGCTGGAAAAAGGAGTTTTCAAATATGAATTATCAAGGTGATTCGGCTACAGATATTAATATCGCATACATAGGAGGAGGCTCAAGGGGCTGGGCATGGACGTTTATGACTGACCTGGCTTTAGAACCAAATATTTCAGGAACAATAAAGCTTTATGATATAGATTTAGAAGCAGTTAAGAGTAACGAGATTATTGGGAATAATGTTTCTAGAAAAAAGGAGGCTATTAGTAAATGGAATTATGAAATAGCTTTTACTTTGAAAGAAGCACTTATTAATGCAGATTTTGTTATTATATCAATGCTGCCTGGGACCTTTGATGAGATGGAAATAGATGTACATATGCCTGAAAGGTATGGGATTTATCAATCAGTTGGGGATACTGTGGGGCCTGGAGGCATAATGCGTGCGCTTCGTACATTGCCTTTGTTTGTAGAAATAGCCAATGCAATAAAAACTTTTTGTCCAAAGGCTTGGGTTATAAATTACACAAATCCTTTGTCACTTTGTGTGAAAACGTTATACCACGTATTTCCCAAAATAAAAGCCTTTGGATGCTGTCATGAAGTGTTTGGTACGCAACAATTACTTAAGGGTATTTTTGAAAAAGAAACAGGGATTGAGGTGTGGAGCAGAAATGAAATATTAGTAAATGTATTGGGAATTAACCATTTTACGTGGTTTGATTATGCTTCTTACAAAGGTAAGAATATTTTTCCTATATACAAAGAGTATATTTCAAAACATTTCGATGAAGGATTTGTAGATGAGAAAAGTTGTAAAACAGATCGTTTTTCATGCTCACACAGAGTTAAATTTGATTTGTTTAAAAAATATGGATTAATTGCTGCTGCTGGAGATAGACATTTAGCCGAGTTTATGCCAGGGGATACATATCTTTTGAATCCGGAAACAGCTGAACAATGGGGATTTTCACTTACTCCAGTTTCATGGCGCAAAGAAGATTTACAAAGACGACTAGAAAGAAGTAGACGTCTGGTATCTGGAGAAGAGACTTTTAACTTGGTACCAACAGGAGAAGAAGGTATTTTGCTTATTAAGGCTTTATGTGGACTTAATCGGTGCATAAGCAATGTTAATATGCCAAACTCTTATCTGCAAATCAGAAACTTACCAAAATCTGCAATTGTAGAAACAAATGCTATTTTTGAAGGTGACAGAATTCGTCCAATAGCAGCAGGCAGAATTCCTGAGGGGATTCTCGCTTACATTAGGCCGCAAACCGATAACCATGACCGCATTTTAAAGGCTGCATTAGAATGTAACATAGATCTAGTATATGAAGCTTTTAAATTTGATACTTTAATTAATGGAAGGCTAAGTAAAAAGGAAATAAAATGTTTAGTAGACGATATGGTTAAAGGCACCATTAAATATTTGCCTAAAGGATGGGAAGTTACAATATGACATGGTTGCAAGTATGTTAAATTTGCACCTAAAAGAAAATAACTTATTAAAATGAGTAGAGTTGTTAGTATAGAGAATTAGATTTGAGTCTGACTCAAACATTGTAAAAATAAGCTAATCAAAATTAAGCTAATCAAAATAAGGTTAGCTTTTTTTATATTCTAAAATAAATTATCTGCTAAAGCAATCCATGTCAGAGAAAAATTTAACTCAAATTGCGTTGAAATTAGCTTAAAAGCGTAATTTGCCTGAAAAGACTATATAAATATCGTCGTGATATAAAAGTCGTTGCAAGACTTGAATGGTAAATGACTATATTCAGTATATAACAAGTAAAGAGATGGAATACTATACCGATGCATAAATTATGCTTTGTAGAGTTAAATTTTATAGTTATGCTAATAAAATACTACAGAAAATTTCTAGAAGGGAGAATAATAATGCACAACGAAATGTTTTGCTTTCAGTGTGAACAAACAATAGGAGGCAAGGGCTGTACGAAAGTAGGTAACTGTGGAAAAGATAGTGAAGTAGCAGCATTACAGGATTTACTCGTTTATCAATTAAAAGGAATAGGCTATTGTGGGCAGAAGTTATTGGAAAAGGGTATCAAAATAGATGATGAAACAGATAAATTTGTTATGGATGCTGCTTTTTCAACACTAACAAATGTTAACTTTGATCCTGAGAGATTTGTTGAGTATTTGAGAAAAGCACAAGAAATAAAAGAGTGCTTAAAAAAGCAACTACTAGAGTGCAAAAATCATTTTCCAGAGGTAGTAAGTTATATACTTCCAGCTACGAAAGAAGAAATGCTTAAAGATGCTGAAAAAGCTGGTATAATGTATGATAAAACTCTAGACGCAGATATCCGTTCTTTAAGAGAGATGCTTATTTATGGAATGAAAGGTATGGGAGCATATGGACATCATGCGCATGTCTTAGGTTATAAGGATGAAACAGTTAGTAAATTTTTCTATAAGGGTTTTGCAGCAGTTATAAATGAAGGTCTGACAGTTGAAGATTTGTTCAATTTAACTATGGAATTTGGACAAGTTAATTTAAAATGCATGGAGCTTCTTGATAAGGCAAATACAGGCTCCTTTGGAAATCCCGTTCCCACACAAGTTAGCATTACAAAGAAAAAGGGGCCATTTATTATTGTTTCAGGGCATGATTTAAAGGATTTAAAGGAACTGCTTGAGCAAACGGAGGGCAAAGGAATCAATATATATACCCATGGTGAAATGCTTCCTGCTCATGGTTATCCAGAATTAAAAAAATATCCTCACTTAGTAGGTAACTTTGGTGGAGCATGGCAGGATCAACAAAAAGAGTTTGACGGCATACCGGGTTGTATATTAATGACAACAAATTGCCTGCAAAAACCAAGAGACTCCTATAGTGATAGAATATTTACGACAAGTATTGTAGGATGGCCTGAAATAACTCATGTCAGAGAGGTTAATGGTAAAAAGGACTTCAGTCTCGTAATAAATAAGGCTTTTCAACTGGGAGGGTTTATAGAAGATGAACCTGAACAGAAAATAACAGTTGGTTTTGGCCATAATGCAGTATTAAGCAATGCTGATAAGATTATTGCTGCAGTAAAGAATGGAGCTATAAAACACTTCTTCCTAATTGGAGGATGTGATGGTGCAAGACCGGGAAGAAATTATTTTACTGAATTTGCGGAGAAAACACCAAAGGATACTATAATACTTACACTTGCTTGTGGTAAGTTCAGATTTAACAAAATGAATTTGGGCAACATCGGAGACTTTCCAAGAGTTCTTGATGTAGGTCAGTGCAATGATTCTTTCTCAGCAATAAGAATTGCATTAGCGCTTGCAGATGCATTTAAATGTGGAGTAAATGATTTGCCGCTTTCATTAATATTGTCATGGTATGAACAAAAAGCTGTATGTGTTCTTATTACTTTGTTATCACTGGGAATTAAGGATATTAGACTTGGGCCTACACTACCAGCATTTATAACACCAAATATTCTGCAAGTATTAATTGATAAGTTTGGAATAAAACCAATATCAACGCCAGATGAAGATTTAAAGGCCATATTGGGAAACTAATTAGCTGTCAAAAGTCCTAAGTAAAGAGTGGGAGAAATGTGCTCATTACTTGGGGCTTTTTTAGATACTACGTATGGAATATTTATTGAAATGCTAATAGAAATGATGTATTATTTAGTAAACTGATCCTAGTTTAGAGTTTAGTTATAAATAATAGAAAAATTATTTCAGAGAGAAGTGACAAAATAATGAAGCTTTTTGAATTTAGTTTATCAACAAATAATGAGGGTATGTACAAAATAACAAGACAAACAGCCGAGGCAGTAGCTAAAAGTGGTGTAACTGATGGATTATGTGTTGTCTTTTGTCCTCACACTACAGCAGGAATAACAATAAACGAGAATGCCGATCCCGATGTAGTCCACGATATACTCCTTGGTTTAAATGCTGCTTTTCCAGATAGAAGAGAATTTTTGCATTGTGAAGGCAATTCTTCTGCTCACCTGAAAGCAGCTTGTGTTGGAAGCTCAGCTACTGTCATTATTAAAGATGGCAGATTGCTGCTTGGAACCTGGCAGGGGATTTATTTTTGTGAATTTGATGGACCAAGAAACAGGAAATTCTTTGTTAAGGTTTGTGAGTAAAATATAACTAATATACCTTTGAAACATGGTGAATTTAGGTTTTAATTATAAAAAATTTATGCAATTATTTATAACCCAACTTTCGAATGAAAAGTCTAGCTATTATATTTAGAATTACTTAAAACATAGTTATCGTCCTTCAACTGTAACGGCATTGTTGCTACCACTATATGCTTATGTTTTAGCAATTCCCTTTTAATAAAATAGGAAGTATTATTATGTACTATATTCTGCCACCAGGATTTTACTATAAATTGAGGCAAAACAACAGTAATCATATCACCCTTCTCATAATCGTATTC
>JAEWZA010000336.1 GCA_023395575.1 Bacillota bacterium | reverse complement strand
GTTAGCAAGATCAACTGCAACCTGTGGATCTTCGGCCATTATCATAGTCTGAAGCATGTGAAGATTAGGAGTCCATCCACCCTTACCCACAATAGAAATGGGGGTAATTCCTTTTGCCTTCAATATTTCACAAACCTTTATTAATTCATCAAAGGTCTTTGGTACTTGGATGTTATTCTTTTCAAAGATATCCTTGTGGTACCACAATCTTGGAGTAAAGTATTGGTCCGCGCCAGGCTGTACACAGTATATTTTGCCATCTGCATCCGGTGCTATTACTTCTTTCATAGCAAATTTCATATCAAAGCCTGTTTTTGTAACATACGGAGCTAAATCCAAGGCATTTCCTGCTGAAATAACTACAGACGAAAGATTTTGCTCAGAAAACCATACATCTGGCATATCTCCTGAAGCGTTATAAGTTTTTAACTTATTGGCATAATCATCTCCGCCACCGCCCAAATCATATTCAATTTCTACATTTGGCATTTCTGTTAGAATATTTTTCTTAATATAGTCTTCTCTGATTTTGTTTCTATTTTCATCAGCACTTAAAGAGAGGAATTTCAGATTAATCTTTTCACCTGATTGAGTAGTTGCTTGTGAAGTTGACGTTGCTACTGATGATACTGAACTGTCTGATGCTCCCCCGCAAGCCGCCAATGAAACAACCACTGCTGCTGAAAGAACAAATGACGTAACTTTTTTCAATTTAATCATATTATTGCCTCCTATAACATTTTAACCATTCACCTATCTCTTTCGAAAGATTTAGAATTATATTTAAATGATATATTTTTATCCCCCTCTATTGAAGGGAAAATTATATGTCAATAAGGAAAATTAACTGTTATTATCTAAATTATCAAAAAAATTATTAATTCTCATTTATTGCAAATATTTCTTCCAGTGAATTATAGGTATTTAAGCTTATTAAATGAAAAATTAAATGGCTTTATAAAACAAGTTGGTTCACTGAACAACAAGCCATTTGTAAACCTTAGAATGGCTGGACTTTTCATTCGGAAGTTGGGTTGTTAGTTTTTTTGTTTTAATTTCTTTTTTGACTTATATTTTCAATATATTTACTGGGAGCAAGGCCATAATATTTCTTAAAGCACTTTCCGAAGTAGTTGGCATCGGCATAACCAACCTTTTTTGCCACACTAAGAACTAGTTGATTTCCGTTATCAATGAGTTCTTTAGCCTTTTTAATTCTGAATTCAGTAATATATTCATTTATTGTAATACCAGTATCTCTTTTAAATATAAAGCATAAATGCCCATAATTTATAAAAAGACTTTTGGCCACTTTATTTATATCAAGGTCATCATTCTGGTAATTTTCCATTATGTATTTCTTAATTTTTTCAATCAGCTGTGATGCTTTTTTATTTTTATTCTTATTGATATATTCAACCGCATCTGAAAAAATCCCCTTAACCCAACCTTCCATTTCATCTATAGATTGTTTTAACTGTATTTCTTCAAATATATTCATTTGGTTATTGTGATAAATTTCCTTGAAGCTAATGCCCATTTCGGCGAATATCTCCATGCATACAGACACAATTTCCACGCAGACTACAAACAGTACCTCACAGTGAATATTTTTGCCTCTAACATCTTTAAATATATTGGTTAGAATCATTTTGATTTCTTCACTATTTCCAGTACGCATACCTAATAACAGCTGGCTTCTGTGTTCAGCAGTAAATAAGTTGAGCTTTATCTCTAAATCATCAACTGAATTATATAATATTACTTTATTACTGCCGATAGTGAGCTTATTCTTTAATGCAATAATAGCTTCTTTATATGAACTGGTAACATCAAACATATCACTCTTCTTATTTCCAATTCCTATTGAGATAGTGAATTTCAAATATTTGTGAACTGATATTTTGACCCTCTCAAGTGTATTCTCTAACAAAAAGTCTTCTTCATTTTCTTTTAAGCATACTATAATACATAATCGATCATCTCTGTCATAGCACATTTCAAATTCAAAATACTCCTGTAGTATTTCACTTGCAATATTTTTAACAGCAAATAGCCACAGCTGCTTATCTTCATCAGTCCATTCTAGGTTATCATCATAGTCAACTTCAATTAATGCTACTTGATAATATCTAGAAGGTATATTCATTTTGAGATATTTTATTTTGCTGTCTACTTCTTCTGACTTTATTACAGAGTTTCCTTGTATTAAATCATTTAAGAACTTTTCTTTTAGTAATGGAATATTTTCTTTAACTTGTTTTTTTAGTTTTTCTAACTCAATTTTTATATTAGCTTCCTTTTGTATATCCAATTTCATTTCACATAAACAACTAGCTAGTTCCTCTTCATTCACTGGCTTTAACAAATAGTTGTACACTCCTAATGAAACTGCCTGCTTAGCATAGCTAAATTCACTGTGCCCAGTTAAAATCAGGATTTTAGTTTCAATCCCTATTTCTCTTAATTTCTTGGCAAACTCAAGGCCATCCATTATTGGCATATTTATGTCTACGATTGTTATATCCGGCTTTAATTCCTCTATTTTTTTTATTGCTTCCTTTCCATTCTTAGCCTCACCACATATTTCAAAACCTAGCTTTTCCCATGGCAATGAAATTTTTAGAGCCTCCCTGAAATAAAACTCATCATCTATAATCATAACCTTGTACATATTCATTAACCCCTTTATACTAATTTTGCAGTTACAGCGAGGAAGCAAAGCGCGCATTTATCATTCTATGAATCTCTACTTATGTAGCGCACAACTCCAGTGGTGATTTAAAATAATTGCTCTATTATTAAATACGAAATAGTATTACAATTTTGTTGCCGGTAGTTTGACAGTGACTTTGGTATATTCTCCAACGGTACTTTCTATCTTTAAACCATATTCTTCTCCATACAGTAACTTTAATCTGGTATCAACACTGCTAACTCCAAAATCTGTCAGCTTATTCTGTACTGCTGAACTGTGAAGTATACTGTCAATTTTATCTGGACTTATTCCTATTCCGTCATCAAAAACTTCAATATCAATACATTCCCCGTTCTTAAAACCTTTAATTATAAGCGTGCCTTTATCCTCTTTTTGCTTTAAGCCATGGTAAATAGAGTTTTCTACCAGAGGTTGCAATGTCAACTTTGGAATTTGATATTTTAATATTTCCTCATCAAATTGCAGTTCATAATCCATATATTCTATATACCTTAACTTTTGTATAGACAAGTAATTTTTTATAAGAAGCATTTCATCATCTATAGTAATAATGTCATTTCCTTTACTTAATGAAATTCTATAAAATCCAGCAAGGTACTTTGCTGACATTATGGCATTTTCCTTTAAATCCAGTTTTATAAAAGAAATAATAGTTTCAATGGTATTATAGAGAAAATGTGGCTTAATCTGTGATTGAAGTAGTCTGAATTCGTTTTCACGCTTTATCCTTTGTTCATTATAAATTTGGTCCAATAATTTGTTAATTCTATCCATAAGGCTGTTAAAACCATCTCCAAGCATTCCAATCTCGTCATTGGCATTAAAATCAGCTCTCAGCCCCAAATTTCCTTGCTTTATTTCCTTCATAATTCTAACCAATTTTAAAATAGGCTTTGATATTGTGTAAGACAACTGATATGATGCTATAAACGCAAACACAAGACATGCAACACCAATAATAATTATCAGTCTTGTTATTCCTTTATTCTCGCTAGTTATTTCATTCATAGGAATAGTACTGATAATCTTCCAATTTAGCTTATCAAATCTATGTAAAGTTACTAATGTTTGTATTCCATCAATATTTACTATTAGACTTTCGTCATTTTGAATTAAATCCAATCTATATTTACCTAAATATTTTTCCTCATCAAATTTATGGTACAAGTCATCTTTATTTTGAGTTGATATTATGTTGTTTTCACTATCCAGTATAAAAAACTTATCATTTTCATTTATTATATTATTTAAATATATTGCTGCAACTTCTGTCTCCTTAAGATAAAGTATTGCTGTTCCTAATCTAGCTCCAGTATTTTTTCCTATAATAGATTTTGCAATTGCAAAAACATTCTCCTCTTCACCATAACGATACTTTAGTTTGAACAAGCTCGTCCAAACAGGGCTTTTTATATCAATCACTTTATTTATCATAGTTTTGTCAAACTGGGAATAAACACTCAAATTATCTGCATAACCTATGTCAAAAAGTACGTTTTTCGATGACATAATACTTGCAGCCGTCATCTTAGTATTAGGTTGTACTATATTACTTATTACTTCCTTTAATGTTTTTTCAACATCTATATTCTGAATTGAATTCAAATCACTGTTTCTCACTAATTCAAGTTGATTTTGCAATCTGTTCTCAGTAGATAATATTCTTGCATAGTCCTCACAATTTCTGGTCAGGTTCATAATACTTTTATCAATAAGTGTCAGCTCACGTCCCGCATTTTTTTGAGCTTTTTGGATAATTGCCTTATTGGATATACTAATAGTGAGTACAGTAAATATACTTAGAGAAATTCCTAAAATAATAATATAAAAAATAAAAATCTTATTCTTAATTGATATGTCTTTAAATAGTATATATAAATAATTTAAGTGTTTTTTTTCCATTCCATCAAATCCTGTATTTGAATTTTAGAATACATTAAGTCCTGCTCAAACCGGCATCCCGTAGCTTTTCAGGTTAAAAGTAACTACTATATCTACAATTATAACGAGGCAAGACATTTCCCCCTCTTCTATAAGTTGCGAGTATCGCTTTGATTTTCAGGCGGTGAGAATATCTCCAGCCCCGCTTACATACATCTGATGAGATGAAATCCTTCTTAATTTCATTTTGAAACAAGGCGTTATAACAATTACTTCTCTATTACAACACCCTTTTTTAATATGATATTTGCATACAACGCGGTTTCACTTGTTGCAACTACTGCATAAGCACTTCTCGTTCTCTCATAGAATACAAATCTTTCAATATTTTCTACTTTGTTGTTTTCGGTTTCGTGTTTATTAATTATTTTCTTGTAAATATCCCATATTGGTGTTTCAACAGTATCGCCCTTTGTGACCTGCATCAATGCTACAGGGCTTTCAACATATGAATCAAGTGGAAAGAACTTAAGTATTGCATCTAACACCTCAGGTACACCATGCCCATCGAGTCTGATTACCTTTTTCCCAAAGGTGCCTGATGGAAAATTGCCATCTGCTATTACCAGCTCGTCACTATGCCCCATCTCCATAAGTATCTTCATTAGTTCAGGGGTTAAAATAGACGGAATCCCTTTTAACATAAAACCTCCAAATCCGCAATTAGCGTTATCCTTATTTTGTTATTTCTCCGTTCAAGTCCCACAAATCTGTCCAATCCTTTGCTCCATCCCAAAGGAATACTTGTCCTTTAATCAATCTACAGTTTTTATCAACACCTTCAATTTTCTTCATTTCATCTTCAGTCAATGGATCTTCCACTACACAACGAATATTGCTAGCATATTCGTTTCTAAATATTGAAAATGGAATTGGAGTTTGCCCTCTCTGTACAGCCCACTTAATACAAATAACTGCAGGATGAACATTATGAGCCTTAGCTATCTCAATAATTACAGGTTCCTGAATATCAATATAGTCCTCTGAAGTCTTATCACGATCCGGTCTTGTAGGCGATCCTATTGGACAGAAACCAATGGGCTGAATACCATGCTCAATTGAAAAATTAAATTGCTCAGGCTGTTGGAAGCATGGATGAAGCTCCATTTCAATTGCCGCAGGCATAATTGTGCAGTTCTTGAGCAACTCCTTTAATTTAGGAATAGTCATATTTGATGTTCCTATGTTCTTAACATAGCCAGCCTTCTGTAATCTTTCCATCTGATACCACGTTTCCATATACTGCTCAATTG
>JAEWZA010000071.1 GCA_023395575.1 Bacillota bacterium | reverse complement strand
CAATCAAGCTCAGTGTCCCTGTAGGTGCAATAGTTGTAACAGTGGCATTTCTCAGCTTTAAGCCCTTACCAGCAAAAATGCTGTCCTCATAATATGGGAACGCACCCTTTTGTTCAGCTAATTCTTGAGAAGCCTTTTGTGCCTTCTCCTGAATGAAGCCCATAACCTTGTCTGCTAAATCAATTGCCTTTTGTGAATTATATGGAATTCCTAATGAACACAACATATCAGCCCATCCCATTATTCCCAAGCCAATTTTTCTTGTGCCCCTTGTCATTTTATCAATCTCCGGCAAAGGATATTTGTTAACTTCAATAACGTTGTCAAGGAAATGTACTGCCTTTTTAACTGTGGCTGCCAGTTTATCATAATCCAACTGACTTCCATCCTCACTCAGCATATTATATAAATTAATTGAGCCTAAATTACATGCCTCAAACGGCAGTAGCGGCTGTTCACCGCATGGATTAGTACTCTCTATTTCGCCCAGTTTTGGTACAACATTATCTTTATTTAATCTATCTAAAAAAATGATTCCAGGTTCCCCATTCTTCCATGCCATTTCAATAATAGTATTAAACACATTTTTAGCGTTTAATTTGCCTGCTGGTTCTTTGGTCTTTGGATCAATAAGCTCATAATCCAAATTATATTCAACTGCCTTCATAAATTCTTCAGTAATTCCAACACTTATGTTGAAATTAGTAATCTCAGAATTATCTTTTTTACAGGAAATAAAATCAAGTATATCTGGGTGGTCAATTCTAAGAATACCCATATTAGCGCCACGACGAGTTCCGCCTTGCTTTACGGCTTCTGTAGCAGCATTAAAAACCTTCATAAAGCTAATGGGTCCACTGGCAACCCCACCCGTAGAATTTACTGTTGCACCCTTTGGTCTTAATCTTGAAAAGCTAAAACCTGTACCACCTCCACTTTTATGTATTAGAGCAGCATTTTTTATAGTTTCAAAAATACCCTCCATTGTATCTTCAATAGGTAATACAAAACATGCGCTTAGCTGCCCTAAAGGCCTTCCGGCATTCATAAGTGTCGGTGAATTAGGTAGAAACTCCAAATCTGCCATCATATCAAAAAATTCTTGTTCAATTTGAGCTAGTCCATTCTCGTCAGTATAATTTGCATCTGCTGATGCAACAGCCTTAGCCACTCGTCTGAACATACCCTCACAGTCCTCAAGTAAATTGCCATCCTCATCCTTCGATAAATATCTTTTCTCCAATACTTTAATGGCATTTTCAGAAAGCTTCATTTACACATTCTCCTCTCACAAAGCTATTTGTTTTTTATTCTTTTAATAAAGTGTAACTATATAACGCCTAGATTTCAAAATGAAATTTTTGGATTGTAGACAATATCTTCTTGCCTCGTTTTATGTAGCACTTAATAACTTATTTAACTACAAATTTCAATGGTTTTTTACATCATAGAACATCAAACGACCTTGTTTCTATAATGTAAAAATAACAATATTTAGTATTTATTCTATGCTCCAGCACAATATATTGTATCACTTATTCAATTTCCAATCAATATATATAAATTATTTAAACGCCTTTGCAACATCAAAAAGTGTGTGACTATTCATCTACTTAATATAGATTATTACCATATTCTATTGGTGTTCAAACTAAAATTCCTAGCCTTATAAATCAATTAACTTCATAAGTTAATTAAAAATTAAATTGTAAATAATTCATACAATATCAAAATACCAACAACAACTTTTCCCCGAAAAAAAGGATAACATTTTAGTAAATGCTATCCCCATCTTTAACATTAAATTATATCTTGCTAATTTTATTTCTTCTCAAAGTATGCTTCTTGGTACTTATTTCCCGCATCCCAAAGTATCCATTCCTCGTAACCAGCATCATATACTGCTGTAATTTGTTCACGTATCTGCTTTGCTCCATAGGTCTGATAATACCCTTTTGGAAGATACTTCGCTGTAAAAGCTTGAACATATGGTCTTACCTTCGCCTTGTAATCAGGAACCTTTTCTATCTTTTTCTTTCCTGCCATTAATGCATTATACATAACTTTATAGGGCTCTAAATCAGGTTTCGTAAAGGGTATTCCATTGATAGTCTGTCCAACTCCATTGCCCATTACACCATTTGACGAATTTGCATAATGTGAAGGGTAAATCATTGGGCTAATACAATATATATCCTTACCTACTTCCTCTATTATCTGCCCGATATTCTTTCCATCACTAGTACTTTCAATTATTATTGCAAAAACATCGGCAGAAACTGGTATTCCTAATTCTTGATGGATTTCTTTTTCCGCTTTTGCAAGAAATCCGTTTATAGCCTGTGACTTTGCAGGTACATTTGTTCCATAATCAAAATCATTCTTCCTTCCAGTAGGAAATCTGACATAGTCAAATTGAATCTCATCAAAGCCCTTTGAAACAGCCTCTTTTGCAATAGCTATATTATAATCCCAAACCTCTTCAAAATATGGATTAGTCCATGGATCTTTTCCATTTTCCAGCCATAGCGTTCCTTTTGGAGTCTTAATACCTAAATCAGCTCTTTTCTTAGCTAATGTTTTATCTCTGAATGTAACAATACGTCCGATAACGTAAATTCCATTATCATGGAATTTCTTTACAAGCTGTTCAGGATTATAGTACTTAGTTTCTACTCCATATTTTTTTACAACATCCAGATTTGATTGATAATTGAGAGAACCATCTTCTTTAATATCAAGCACAACTGTATTTACTTCAGTTGTCTTTGCTAATTCTATAATTGCATCAACTTTAGTAGTTGAACCTCCAGAAGGTCCCGTTAAATAAACTGCCTTAACCTTAATATCCTTTATACTTGGCGACAGCTGTAAACCATTTGTTTGCTGTGGTTTCTGACCCTCTGCTGTAGTATTTGCAGCCTGACCAGTTGAGCTTGCTGCCTCTGATGTATTATTTGCTGTATCTACAGTTGGTATAGCAGAATTTTCAGCTACTGAATTGGAGGCACTAGAATCTGTCGCCTGCTGTGTTTTATCAGATGGTTTTACGCTTATATCAACAGACTCACCAGTCTTATTACCACCTAAAGATGCTGAGCACGCTGATAAAAATAAAATAGAAAAGATAGTTACAACTATAATAGCAATTTTTGGTTTATTATTCATAAGTACCCCATCCTAAAATAAATTTTACTCTTCATTAGTATAAGACTGAACTTCAAATATATGTACATTTAAAATAAGTCATTATAACCAATACAGGCAATATAATCATATAGTCATACAATAGAGTATTATACATAATGAGCATAAAAAAATCAATCGCATTTAAAAACAAAAAGGCTCATACCAGCTAATAACGCTGAGATGAACCTTTTAAAATAATTTTTGTAAATGCTTATTTTACACTGCTATTTTAATTTGTCAGGTTTAGTTATTTTTACGTCAACAGAAGCACTGTCTGAAATGCTATCGTTATTACCTTTTATTATGAAATTCAACTTATAAATATCACCATAATACTTGTCAACACCGTCACTTATAACCTCTTGATTTGCTGAAGTTTTCAATGCAAAATCAACCCTAATGACATCACCCTTTATAAAATCTTTAGTAATAGATATCTTTTGATTGTCAGGAATAGTCACTTTTGACAAATCAGTTATTTTAGCACCTGACCTAGTCCATTCTGTTGTAAACAATCTTGTTT
>JAEWZA010000288.1 GCA_023395575.1 Bacillota bacterium | reverse complement strand
ATTCTATTCATTTTAAAGGTATAATAGTAAGAATTTGACAAAATCTTAGCTTGGTGTTCATGTTTCTATTGTCTAAAAAGCCGTAATGCATGATTTTAGTAAGTCCTGTCGGCAATATGTGCATTAGAAATCTTCTACTGGAGTCGCTCAACTGTTATGGGCATAATTAATAATGTAAAATACGAAGGTGACTTGCTACAAGGCAAGACCTTTACTGTTGACTCACAAAATGGACTTTGTTTATAAGACCAGATTACAGGATACAGTAGAGGGTAATAAAGCGTATTCTTATACACATAATAAGTGGAGAAGAGTTTTCTACTATATAAGGTGAAATTAGAAATTTATAATACGGGAGAATTATAATGGAAATTTTAATGAATTTACTACTTATGTTAGGCGGAGTCGCTGTATTTATGTTTGGTATGAAGCAGATGAGCTCTGGTTTGGAACGAAGTGCAGGATCAGGAATACGAAATCTTTTTAAAAAATTCAATAAAAACAGAGTCTTTAATTACGGAATTGGAGTCGGAGCTACCGTACTCGTTCAATCTTCTTCTGCTTCTTCAATCATGACAGTCGGACTTGCTCATGCGAATATTGTGACAGTTAAGCAAGGCTCAGGTTTTATTTTAGGCGCAAAAGTCGGTACCACCCTTACAGCATTTATATTTGCTCTTTCAGGTATCAGCAAAGGCGGCTTTAGTATAAGCTCTGTTTTTGCGGCGGTTGCGTTTGTCGGTGTCTTAATCGTTTTTTCCACTAATAACGAAACCCTTAATAAAATTGCGCCATTTTTAATTGGATTTGGAATGCTGTTTATCGGAATGGAAGTGATGGGAAACGCAATCGGTGGACCAGACTCGATACTGAGCATTCAACTATCTAAAGTGTTCAAATATGAAATTATGCAAAATCCTATCTTGCTGGTGATATTAGGAATTCTATTTACAGGCATCATACAGTCATCTACTGCAGCAACTGGTGTTTTTATAGCTTTTTTGGCTACGGGAGTTATCAACAATATAGATCAATCGTTTTTCTTAGTGATGGGAGCAAATATAGGAACCTGTAGCGATGGCATTATGGCCTCCCTGTCCACAAACGCTAACGGGAAACGTATCGCATTATTCCATCTGATTACTAGCGTAATTGGCGCGATATCTTTTTCTATTATCCTGGTTCTTTTCAGAACACCCATTAACAATATATTTGAAAGTCTATTCCCCGAAAATCCCCAGTTTAGCCTTGCAACATTTAACCTGATTTATAATACACTTTACACCTTAGTGTTACTGGTATTTATCGACCCGTTAGTCAATTTAGTAACAAGGCTAGTTAAAGATAAGAAACAGAAGTTGGAAGAATTGTCATATATTGATGAGCATTTCTTGCAAACTCCGGTGGTAGCCATTGAACAAGCATTAAAGGAAATGCATGATATGGCCATTCTCGCAAAGGAGAATATTGATCGTTCTTTTGCTTCATTGGTAAATGAAGATATGAGTCAAAGTAGAATAATTGCCGATGTTGAGTATCGTATTGATTTCTTAACTGATAAGCTAACAAACTTTTTCATCAAAATTTCATTAGTGACTAAATTTGCTGATGACGAAAAACTGATTGGAGGATTGCATCATGTAACAAATGATATTGAGCGATTGGGCGATTATGCGATTCTTATGGTAAAAGAAACTAGTTACATGAAAGAAAATAATGTAAAGTTTTTAGATCAGACAAAAGAAGAGCTCGACCTAATATATAGGAATATATCCGAAATGTTCAACTTAGGATTTGATGCGTTTACAAAGCGTAGAACGGAAAACTTTAGGAAAATTTCAAACCTTCACAAGGAAATTAAAAAACTACTAGCCTCTACGCGTGACGAACATGTGGTACGCCTAAGTTCTGGCATGTATCCTGTTGAGGTGTCAAAAAGCATTTATTCCGTTCTGTTTTCATTGCAAAGAATATCGGATCATATTGTGAACATTGCTTACTCCATTCGATCCACCACTGGAAGTAAAACAGAAGCATTGCAAGCCATTGAAAAAGAAAAGAAAAAAAAGGATAATGCAGATAGTTAGCATACTTTACAATGTGTTACCTTTTTTAAGAAATTAATTACTGTAAATACTATTAAGTTATAGTAATATGTAAATATAATAAAATATTCATAAAAATAAATACAATAAGATTTTATTGTATTTATTTTTGCATAAAACCAACTAAAACAATGGAGATATGCTCGAAAATGCTCAATTTATTTATGTAAGGAGAACAAAAAAATGGGTTCAAGTATTATTTGTTATATTTTTTATACTCCAGTAATGATTTTCTCAATATTTGTTACTGCTATGCTGTTTCTCAGACTAAGGGTAACTAGAAATGTGATTAGTTTAGCCTTATTGAATATATTAGGTATATTATGGTTATTCTTTGGTGTAATAGAAAATATGCTAAAAAATCAATCAAATAACTTAATAGGTGTCAAAATAACGTTATTACCTGTATTTTTAATGCCAGCATTCGTATTAATATTTACAATATTTCACACTGAAATATGGAAGATCAACAAGTCGCTAAAGGTATATATGTTATTTTTGCCGTCATTGTTTCTGTGGTGTCCTGTATTATCAAGTAAATATCATAAATTAGTCTTTGCAGATCCAAGTAATTATAATTCAACTTACCCTGAGTTTGGCATGTTTTTTGAGATAAATTTTGTATTATCCACAGTATATATACTGGCAAGCGTTATAATTATTATCATTAAATCTAAAAGAGAAAAAACACAAAAAAATTTATTATTAGTTTGTGCAATAATTGTTCCTTACCTTGCAAGTGTTATTCCTAATCTCCTTACAGATGCAAACATTATAACTCCACCTTTTGATTTAACACCATTATTTTTTACAGTTTTTCTAATCTTAGTTTCAATTAGTATGCACCGCATTGACTTATTCGAATTTATGCCAAATGGCAAAGCCTTTTTTAATCAAACAAATGAAGCGGCAATTATTGTTGATGAGAACGATAATATTATAGGATTCAACAATAGAGCTGTTCTCTTATTTGGTGAAAACTATAATGAAAAAAAAGTGGATTATTTCTTTAGGTCCATAGGTTTTAAGAATTCTTTAGGAGAATCTTTCTCGTTAAATACTTTGAGTGACATTTGTTTTGATAAAAATTATTATAACCTAACTAATCAAAGATCAATACATTATAACCTTAATGTAAAAAAGATTGCACATAAAAAAATAAAGATTATGACCTTTTACGATATTACTGATTATTACCATCTTCAAGAAAAAATTAATGAAAAAAAGCGTATAGATGAAATATCGGATATTGGTTCTGAACTGCATGATGAAGTATGTAATGAGCTTTTTATGGTTCAGCAAACTTTGGATAACATAATGATAAAAATAGAAAAACAAATACCAATAGAGTTTTCTGAATATGATTTGCTATTAAAAAGAATAATGAGTATCTATTCACGACTACGTCGTTATTCAAATTGCTTAAGAGCTAATAAACATATTACAGAAGCACTTGATGCATTTATTGACCATAATATAAATGAAGATATTGATTTAATTCATTGCATTCATCTTGCTATTGATAAAGTACGAACTTCCGGTGTAGATATAAAGGTGAAATTTACTCATGACAATATGGATAGATTAATTGTGAAAGGTTCTGTATGCAGAGATGTTTCACTGATAATAAGAGAATCAATTGTAAACTCAATAAAACATAGTAAAGTCAAACAATTAGAGGTTAATTTATCATCTGTAAATGATGGTATATATATAACACTTAAGGACGAAAGCAAAGACACTTCTGTCTATGAATCAATAAAATCAACAAGTATTGAACACAGAGTAAACTTGCTAAAAGGGCGCATTAATTATTTCCCTGATGTTCGATTTGGTTTTGGCATACATATTCCGAACGACTGAAATATAGAAGCATGATTGACGTTCTAGATATAGGAAAAGCAGGACTAAGAAATTAGACACATCCACATAGTTACAAGCTCGTATATACAATAAAGGCTTAGTATTTACAAAACTATATGCTGACAAAAAAAGAGATTAAAAATAAGAGAAAATGTGAGTATATAAAGGGAGGCTTAAGAAAGTGAAAGTATTAATGGTTGATGATGAAATAATTATTCTTGATTTAATTGTTAATGGTATAAAACTGCTGGATGAAAAATATGAAATCGAGTTTATTGGTCTTGTGTCAACGGTAGAAGAAGCTATTGAATTTTGCAAGAAAAAGCAAATGCCAGATCTTATTATTATGGATTTGCAGTTTTACAAGCATAGAGCGGATGGTATTTCAGCGACATTTGCTATAAGAGAAATGTCAGAAAGCGTAAAAATACTAATTTTTTCAAATGCATATGAGCCATTTATTGTACTAAGAGCTTTTTCTGCTGGAGCAGATGCATTTCTACCAAAAGGTATTAGAGCAAAAGAGTTATTAGAATATATAAAGCGGACTTTTTCATCCAGCTATAAAATAATTCATCCACAAATACGTGAGGAATTGAACGGTTATAATAATGAAGAAATACAGAAACTTATTATTAGGAAAGAGTTTAATTGTGGGTTAAACGAAACAGAAATTAAAGTTATTAAATATCTCCAACTACCAGAAAACCTTTCATTAGTAGATATAGCAGAAGCAATCGGTTATGACTATAACTATGTAAAACAAATTGTCTACAGAATTTATAAAACCCTTGGATTTGTAAGCCAAAATAATATGACTCAAAAGCAACAGCTCTTAGCATGGGCGAATGTAAATCTCATAGGCTATGATTATTTATTAATTTGATTACTATTTTAGGAAAAATGATGACTGCAATTAGTTTTTCTTTAAAGTAAAATATAAAGAGGTAGATTTGAGATTATTTTGAGGAAATTATGAGGAAATTGTCAGGTTATATAACATATAGTAAAACTGGGATGGTATTATTAGGAGTAACAGCTAAGGTTTGTGCAAATATGGTTATCAATAATTTAACATAAACTACTTGATAACCGACGAATTAACAGCCGTTTTTTTGATTACGTAATGGATGAGTCGATACCCAGAGCTGGGTTATATTCACATGTAAATATACAAATGATACCATATCTAAAAATAAACAGTATAACCACAAAATATTCTACTTTTTTCTATAAGATATATACAAAATATAATATTGGCACTATAGAAAATCATTCTAGACTTGATAAGGTAGAATAATGCTAAATTTGGGTACGAAATTTAAAGTTTTAAGGTGCTGATTTAAAATATATTTTTTTATAATACGAAACTGTATCAAAAAATATATTGATAGAAAAAATAAAAAACTTTGTATTTAGGGGGAAATATGAAAAAAAGATTTTTTAGAACCATTATTGCCAATGTTTTAATTATCGCAATCATGCTTGGACAAGTATCTCAAGTAACTGCAACAGAAGCAATAACTAGTGATCCAAAGATACTAACACCGACAACTGCAGTAGATTCAATACAAAATAAGAGAAAGGAGAATATTCAACAGCAGACGGCACAAGCATCAACGTCGACAACACAAATACCAACAACTTCAAAATCAAGTAAGCTGTTCAACGAGGTAGACACACAAGTTTCTTTATCGAGTGAACAGCTTATTTCATCATTTGGCACTCTTTCTAGTATCGGTTTTGTAGATATGTTAAATATTACACCTTCTGCAATAACTACAACACCTGCTGAAGTAATCGAGGTTACACCAGATATATCAAGTGTAATAAAAAATGATATTACGGATGAAAAAGGTATTGAGATACCTAGTGCAACACCTATTTCTATGACTATCACAACGCCTAGCGCTATACAAATGAATACTTTAGCAGCAGGATATGAATATAGTTTGCAAGTCCGAAATGATGGAACGGTATGGGCATGGGGATATAACGACTATGGTCAGCTTGGGGATGGGACAACCACAACTAGAACCGTGTCTACACAGGTAAAAGATATAACAAATGTAGCTGCTGTTGCAGCTGGAGGTTGGCATAGTATTGCTTTAAAACATGATGGTACTGTATGGTCGTGGGGCTTGAATTGGCATGGACAGCTTGGGGATGGAACCACTACACAGAGCAATAAACCGGTACAAGTAAAGGATTTGAGTGATGTAATTTCTATAACCGCAGGGGCATATCATTGTATGGCACTAAAAAGTGATGGAACAGTATGGGCATGGGGATATAATAGAGATGGACAACTTGGAGATGGAACAACCTCTGATAGTACTATCCCAATACAAGTAAAGGAATTAAGTGGTATTTCTAAAATAGCAACAGGAAATAGCCATAGCCTAGCATTAAAAAGCGATGGAACAGTATGGGCATGGGGAGATAATAGTGATGGCCAGCTTGGTGATGAAACCACAACATATTCTACTAAACCAGTACAAGTAAAAGGTTTAAGTGAAGTAACCGCTATTGATGCAGGATATAATCATAGTATAGCGCTTAAAAGTGATGGAACAGTATGGACATGGGGATATAATAGAGATGGACAACTTGGAGATGGAACCAATAACAGCAGTAGCCATCCAGTACAAGTAAAGGATTTATGTGAAGTAATTGTAATAGCAGCGGGAGGTAATCATTGCGTTGCAATTAAAAGTGATGGAACAGTATGGGCATGGGGAGATAACGACTATGGTCAGCTTGGAAATGCTACATATACAAATAGTACACTTCCATTGCAAGTGGAGAGTTTAACCGATATAACTACTTTAGCTATAGGTTACCATAATCTGGTTCAAAAAAGTGATGGAACAGTATGGGCATGGGGGTATAATTACTATGGTCAGCTTGGAGATTCAACAAAGATCAATAGGAATATTCCTGTACCTTCAAAAGATACTATTGCGCCAACAGTACCAACCAACCTTACAGCGGCTATAGAGGAATATGGTGTAGTTCTGAGTTGGACACCATCAACAGATGAAGATATAGTTTCAGGTTATGATATTTATCGTGATGGTGTTTTTATAGGAAAAGTGGAAGGAACTACATATACTTATACAGGAAATATACAACTTGACAAAACATGTATTTATGCAATAAAAGCTTTTGATAGCTCGGGAAATTTATCTGAGGCGGCAAGTATTGTATTAAATGATACCGAAGCACCTTCTACTCCTACAAATCTGAGAGTTGTGTCGCAAACAGTAACAACAGTTTCGTTGGAATGGGAGACTTCCACAGACAATGTATGGGTTGAGGGGTATGAGATATATAGAAATGGAGTAAAGGTTGGAGATTCAAAGGTGACCAGTTATACCGATATGGCACCTCATAATGCTACCCATACATACACAGTAAAGGCATATGATAAATCTAAAAACCTCTCTGAAGCAAGTGATTCAGTAAGTATAACTACTGGAGCACTAAAACCGCTTCCTGTAATAGCCGCAGGTTATAGCCATAGCTTGCAAGTTGCAAATGATGGAACAGTATGGGCATGGGGTGAAAATTATGATGGTCAGCTTGGAGATGGAACTCGAACTAACAAAAGTAAACCAGTACAAGTAAAAAATTTAAGCGGCGTAACTGCTGTTGCTGCTGGACGATATCAAAGCTTTGCGTTAAAAAATAACGGTACAGTATGGGCGTGGGGCTATAATAGCTATGGTCAGCTTGGAATAGGTTCAAGTAATGTTTATTATAATACCGACATACCTTTAATGATAAAGGATTTAGTTGATATCACTGCTATAGATGCAGGGAGCTATTACAGTATAGCATTAAAAAATGATGGAACAGTATGGACGTGGGGTCGTAATGATTACGGTCAGCTTGGTGATGAGACCACGACAAATTCTTTTAAACCAGTACAAGTAAAGGGTTTAACTGATGTAATTGCCATATCTGCTGGAAATAATCATGCTGTAGCATTAAAAAATGATGGAACAGTATGGGCATGGGGATATAATTATTATGGTCAGCTTGGTAATGGAACTAAAGAAGATTCTTCTAAACCAGTACAAGTAAAAGGTTTAAGTGAAATAATAGCTATTAATGCAGGGAATGAGCACAATATTGTGCTCAAAAGTGATGGAACTGCGTACACATGGGGAAGCAACAGTTATGGTTTGCTTGGAAACGGAAGTGGTACAAGTACTAGTCAGGTGGTTCAGGTTCAGGGCTTAAGTGATATAATTACTGTTTTTGCAGGATATAGCCATAGCTTAGTTTTAAAGAGTGATGGAACAGTATGGGCATGGGGAGATAATTACTATGGACAGCTTGGTGATGAAACAAACCTAATTAGCTATAAACCTGTTAAAGTAAAGGGTTTAAGTGATGTTACAGCTATTGCAGTAGGAGACTATCATAGCTTGGCAATGAAAACTGATGGAACGGTATGTACATGGGGTAACAATTATAATGGACAACTTGGTGATGGGACAAATAATAATAGTAATATTCCTATATACTTAAAGGATGTCTATGCTCCTTCTATTCCAACTCAACTATCGGCAGTTATAAAGGATAGTAATGTAGTACTAACATGGACAGCATCAATAGATAATACAAGAGTAGCAGGGTATGAGATATATCGTGATGGAGTTCTGCTAGAGAAAGTAAAAGAAAACACATATACTGATAAATTTAATATACAACTTGACAAAACGTATGTTTACACAATATATGCATATGATGGCTCTGGAAATTTATCTGAAGCTGCAAGTGTTGCGGTGAATGACATTGAAGCACCTTCTATTCCATCAAATCTAAAAATTACTTCTAAAACAAATACAATAGTGTGTTTAAAATGGGATACAGCTATAGATAATGTTGGTATAGAAGGTTATGAGGTATACAGAAATGGCTTTAAAATAGGTGAAACAAAACAAACAAGCTACTCTGATATGCAATTAAAAAGTAATGAAACTTATAGTTATACAGTAAAGGCATATGATAAATCCTCAAATTTCTCAAAAGAGAGCATTAGCATAAGTGTAACAACTGATTTGATAAAATCAGTTACTTTAGCAGCAGGGGAAAGCCAAAGCTTACAAATACAAGAGGATGGAACAGTAAGAGCTTGGGGGTATAACTATAATGGACAGCTTGGTGATGGAACTACTATTAGTAGAACCGTATCCACTCAAGTAAAGGATATAACAGATATAGTTGCTGTCGCAGCTGCCTACAGACACAGCATTGCTTTAAAAGCTGATGGAACAGTATGGGCTTGGGGAATAAATTCAAACGGCGAGTTAGGCGATGGAACCACTATAGGTAAAAGCTACCCAGTACAAGTAACAAATTTAAGTAATGTAATTGCAATAGACGCAGGAGAATATCATAGTATTGCTTTGAAAAATGATGGAACCGTATGGACTTGGGGTGAAAATGATTACGGGCAACTTGGAGTTGGAACTACTACAAATAGCAGTATTTCAGTACAGGTGACGGGGTTAAGTGATGTAATTGCTATAGCTGCAGGATATTGCCATAGCTTGGCAGTAAAAAGTGATGGAACAGTATGGGCATGGGGCTATAATAGCTATGGTCAGCTTGGCGATGGAACCTGTAATAGTAGTAATCTGCCAGTACAGGTACAGGATTTGAAAAATGTAATTGAAGTAGCTGCGGGTAGCTATTATAGCTTAGCAATAAAAAATGATGGAACAGTATGGGCATGGGGATATAATGGCAGTGGTCAGCTTGGAGTTGGAACAACTAATTATAAAAACATCTATCCACTACAGATAAAGGAACTTAATAATGTTATAGCTATGTCCTCATTTTCTGAACATAGTTTAGCACTAAGAAGTGATGGAACAGTATGGGCATGGGGCTATAATTACAATGGACAGCTTGGTGATGGAACATACAATACAAGTTATAAACCAATAATGGTAAATAACTTATTGGGGGTAACTTCAATAGCAGCTGGAAGTGCTCATAGTTTGGCACTAAAAAGTGATGGTACAGTATGGGCATGGGGATATAATAGCTATGGTCAGCTTGGCGATGGAACATATTCCATAAGAAACCTACCTGTAATTTCTAAAGATGTTACTGCACCAACAGTACCTACTAATCCTTTTGTTACTATTGATGAAAGTGGTGTGATACTTACTTGGACAGCATCAACGGATGGATACAAATTGTCAGGATATGAGATATACCGTGATGATGTTAAGTTAGCAACATTATCAGGAACAGTTACTCAATATATAGACAATACTTTTACAAAAATAAATATGCCACCTCAAGACAATATATATGTATACAAAATTAAAGCATTTGATGTTTTTAATAATATATCTGAAGCAGCAAGTGTTATATTGGACACAAAAGCACCATCAGTACCTATAAACTTAAAAGTAGCAGCTAAAACAGCTACAACAGTTTCAATAGAGTGGGAAGCTGCTACTGATAATGTATCTGTAGAAGGATATATTATCTATCGTAATGGTGTAAAAGTTGGAGAATCAAAAGCTTTAAGATACACTGACTTAGCAGTTCCACACAATACAACTTATACGTATACGGTAAAAGCATACGATAAATGTATTAACCTATCAGAAGATAGTAATTCGGTGAGTGTAACTACTGACTCATTAAAAACCATTCCTTTAGCAACATCTACAACGCATAGTTTAAAAATCTATAAAGATGGAACAGTATGGGCTTGGGGTGATAATACCTATGGGAAGCTTGGTGATGGAACAAGTACCTCACATACAGCTGCAACGAAGGTAAAAGGTATACAGGATGTAGTTGCTGTAGCAGCAGGAAATTATCATAGTATGGCGTTAAAAAACGATGGAACAGTGTGGACGTGGGGATATAATAACTTTGGGCAGCTTGGAAATGGTGGAAGTTACAGTACTTATTATTTACCTACACAGGTCAAAGAATTATCCAGTATAGTTTCGATAGCAGCAGGATGTTATTATAGTTTAGCATTAAAAAGTGATGGTTCGGTATGGGCATGGGGTAATAATTCTTATGGACAGCTTGGAAATAATGCAACTAATGATAGTTATAAGCCTATACAAGTAAAGGATTTAAGTAATGTAATTGCAATAGCTACTGGAGAATATCATAGTGTTGCCATAAAAAATGATGGAACACTATGGACATGGGGATATAATAATTATGGACAATTAGGAGATGGTTCGACTACAATCAGAAGATTACCAATACAGGTTAATGGTATAAGTAACGCTGTTAGTATAGCGGCAGGATATTATCATAGTGCAGTAACAAAAAGTGACGGAACAGTATGGGCATGGGGATATAATGGCTATGGACAGCTTGGAGATGGAACAACTACTAGCAGAAATATTCCTGTTCAGGTAAAGGACTTAATTGGAGCAACTGAAATATCGGCAGGATACCAACATAGTGTAGCACTAAAAAGTGACGGAACAGTATGGGCATGGGGATATAATAGCTATGGGCAGGCTGGAGATGGAACAACATCATCATATATTTATAAACCTGTACAAGTAAAGGATTTGAGTGATGTAGTTGCAATAGCATCAAGAAACAATCATAATTTAGCGATAAAAAGTGATGAAACAGCATGGGCTTGGGGGAATAATGAATATGGACAGCTTGGTGATGAAACAAAGATTAATAGAAAAATACCAGTTCTTTCAAAAGACACTATAGCACCCACAATGCCAACAAATCTCTCAGTTATAATAAAGGAAAATAGTGCGGTGTTAACTTGGACAGCTTCAACGGATGGAGATTATGTAGCAGGTTACGAGGTGTATCGAGATGATGTTAAGATAAATATAGTAACAGATCCATCTTATACAGATAATGATATAGTATTAGATAAAATATATGTATATAAAGTAAAGGCTTTTGATGGAACGGGAAATATGTCAGAAGAGGTTAATGTGGTATTAAATGACAAAGAAGCACCTTCTACCCCATTAAACCTAAAATTAATATCTAAGACAGCCACAACAGTCTCGCTGGAGTGGGAAGCCTCTTACGACAATGTATGGGTGGAAGGATATGAGATATATAGAAATGGAGAGAAGATAGGGATTTCAAAGGATTCAAAATATACTGATTTAACAGTTCCGCACAACGCAATTCATACATATATTGTAAGAGCTTATGACAGAACTAATAATAAATCACAAGAAAGTAATATGCTGAGTGTAACTACTGGAGCAATAAAAGCTATTCCTTTAGCTGCAGGAGGAAGCCATAGTTTACAAGTTCAAAAGGATGGAACGGTATGGGCATGGGGATATAATTACTATGGACAGCTTGGTGATGGAACAAATACAACTAGAACTGTAGCTAATAAGGTTAAAGGTTTACAGGATTTAGTTGCTGTTGCAGCAGGCTCAGTGCATAGTATGGCTTTAAAAAATGACGGAACAGTATGGACTTGGGGATATAATGCACAGGGACAGCTTGGTGATGGGACAAATTCTTATAAAAATATTCCAACACAGGTTAACGGATTAAATGACGTGGTTTCAATAGCAGCAGGAGATAGTCATAGTTTAGCATTAAAAAGCGATGGAACGGTATGGGCATGGGGATATAATTACTATGGACAGCTTGGTGATGGAACAACTGTAAATAGTGTAAAAGCTATTCAAGTAACGGAATTAAGTGATGTGATTGCAATATCAGCAGGAGCCTATTATAGTTTGGCATTAAAAAGTGATGGAACAGTATGGGCGTGGGGAAATAATAACTATGGACAGCTTGGTGATGGAACAACTACAAATAAAACAACACCAGTACAGGTAAAGGATTTAATTGGTGTAGCTACTATAATAGCAGGAGGAAGTCACACTATTGTACTAAAAAGTGACGGAACAGTATGGGCATGGGGCTATAACAACTCTGGACAGTTTGGCGATGGAACAACTACTAGCAAAAATATTCCAGTACAGTTAAAGGATTTAATTGATGTAACTACTATAACGACAGGAGGACACCACACTATAGCACTAAAAAGTGACGGAACAGTTTGGGCTTGGGGCAATAATGACTTTGGGCAGCTTGGAGATGGTACATCGAACAGAAGTTATAAACCAATAAAGGTAAATAACCTATTTGAAGTAGCTTCAATAGCGGCTGGAAATAGTTCTAATTTAGCATTAAAATGCGATGGAACAGTATGGGTATGGGGGAATAATTACTATGGACAGCTTGGTGATGGAACAACAATTAATAGAAGCGAACCTGTTCTCTCAAAAGATATAACTGCACCCACAATGCCAACAAATCTTTCAGTTATAATAAAAGAAAACAGTGCGGTATTAACTTGGACAGCTTCAACGGATGGAGACTATATTGCAGGGTACGAGGTATATCGTAATAATGTTAAATTAGATAAAGTAGCAGGCACTACTTACATAGATAATAGTATAGAATTAGATAGAATATATGTATATAAAGTAAAGGCTTTTGACGGAACAGGGAATATGTCTGAAGAAATAAATGTCGTGTTAAATGATACAGAAGCACCTTCAGCACCTGTAAACCTAAAAATAGTATCAAAGACAATAACAACAGTTTCGTTAGAGTGGGAAGCATCTAATGATAATGTTTGGGTGGAAGGTTATGAAATATATAGAAATGGAATAAAGGTTGGGGAAGCAAAAAATATAAATTATAGTGACTTAGCAGTACCTCACAATTCAACCCATATATATATGGTAAAGGCATATGATAAAACAAACAATAAATCAGAAGAAAGTAACACGCAGAGTATAACTACTGATGCATTAAAAGCTATTCCGTTAGCGGCGGGAGAGAGCCATAGCTTACAGGTTCAGACGGATGGTACAGTATGGGCATGGGGCTACAATAACTATGGGCAGCTTGGGGATGGAACAAATACATCTAGAACCGTTTCTACTCAGGTAAAAGAAATACAAGGTATAGTAGCTGTAGCAGCAGGAAAAAACTATAGTATAGCTTTAAAAAACGATGGTACAGTATGGGCATGGGGCTATAATGGTTATGGGCAGCTTGGAGACGGAACAACTAATAGTAGGTATGTACCTACACAGGTAAATGGATTATATGATGTGGTTTCAATAGCAGCAGGGTATAATTATAGTCTAGCACTTAAAAGCGATGGGACAGTATGGGGATGGGGATACAATGGCTATGGACAGCTTGGTAATAACACAACAATAAGTAGTTATAAACCTGTTCAAGTAATGGAATTAAGTGGTGTAATTGCAATGACTGCTGGAGTGAACCATAGTTTAGCACTTAGAAGTGAAGGAACAGTATGGGCATGGGGGCATAATGGCTATGGACAGCTTGGAGATGGTACATATACAAATAGACAATTGCCAGTACAGGTTAATGTATTAAATAATGCTACAAATATAGCTTCAGGATACCAACATAGTATAGCGCTAAAAAGTGATGGAACAGTATGGGCATGGGGATATAATTACTATGGACAGCTTGGTGATGGAACATTTACTAACAGATGGAATCCAGTACAGGTAAAGAATTTAACTAGTGCAACGACTATAACGGCAGGAGGAAGCCATACTATTGCACAAAAAAGTGATGGAACAGTATGGGCATGGGGCTATAACGGCTCTGGACAGCTTGGAGATGGAACATATACTACTAGAACTGTTCCAGTAGAGCTAAAGGATTTAAATGGTGCAACTGATATAAAGACGGGAGGAAGCCATACTATTGCACAAAAAAGTGATGGAACAGTATGGGCATGGGGATATAATTACTATGGACAGCTTGGTGATGGAACGACTACCAACAGAAATATTCCTGTAACTTCATTAGATACAAATGCACCTACAGCACCAACAAATTTGATAGCTAGATCCACAGATAAAACAGTATCTCTTTCTTGGTCAGTTTCATATGATGGTTCAGGCGTAGCAGGATATAAGGTTTACCGTGATGGAGAAAATATAGCTACAGTAACACAAACAGCGTATGAAGATTCTAACATCACTACAGGTAATATATATCATTATACAGTTAAAGCTTTTGATGCTGCAGGCAATATATCAGAAGCTAGCAACTCAGTTGTAAACGATACTCAAGTGCCTACTATACCAACAGATATTTCTGTGATTTCAAAGACTGTAAAAAGTATCACTTTAACATGGGTAGCTTCTATAGACAATGTGGCTGTTAAAGGCTATGAGATCTATAGAGATGGCAGCAAGGTAGGAACAACTGAAAAGACAAGCTATACAGATACAGGCTTAAAGGCTGATACTAACTATACATATTCAATAAAAGCCTTTGACACCGGCTATAATTATTCTTTACAGTCGCAGGAAACAAATGAAACTACCTATAAAGATACCACTGCACCGTCAGCGCCTCAAAATGTATACATACAAAAAGGCAATGATACAGAGCTTAGCCTTAGTTGGGGTGCATCAACCGATGATGCATGGATAGAGGGCTACGAGGTGTATCGTGATGGTGTTAAGTTAAATACTACAAAAAATACATATTATACAGATACAGGCTTAAAGCCATGTATGACATATGTATATACTATAAGGGCATATGACTCATCTGGTAATGTGTCCTTAGAAAGTGTGCCTCTTACTATAGCAGATGACTATGGAAATAACATTCACACAGCCATAGCCATTCAGCTTGGAAATGATATTTCGGGAAATATAAACTATCAGGACGATATTGACTACTTGAGCTTTGTAGCACCAGCCGAAGGCAGTTATACCATTACCTGCAGTTCAAATTCTGGTGGTTACAAGAGTATGCAATTATATGATGACAAGGGTATAGAACTTGGTAGTAGTAGTGGGTATTATGATTTAGATTTAAAGATAGAAAAAAACTTATCATTAAATAAAACATATTATATTAGAGTATCTTCTTATTACAAAGGAACTTACTCAGTTAAGGTTATTTTGCCATCTGATACTGAGAAGCCAAGTGCACCGACAGGACTAGTAGTTATATCAAAAACAGAAGGTACTGTTACACTTGGATGGACAGAGGCAACAGACAATATTGCTGTTTCAGGATACAAAATTTATAGAGATAATGTTGAAATAGTAAAAAGTATGAATTTTAATTCTGAGATGAAATTTACAGACACTTATTTGGAAGCAGAGAAAAGTTACAAGTATGTTGTTAAGGCGTTTGATGCTGCTGGTAATATTTCGGAAGCCAGCAATGAAGTATCTGTAACTACTGATACAGATGCAATAGCACCTTCAACACCTACAGATTTAAAGATTACTGAAAAAACAGGTACATTTATTTCCTTGAGTTGGACAAAGTCTACTGATAATGCTTGGGTAAAAGGATATGCTGTGTTTAAAGATGGAGAAAGGATAGGAACTACGGAAAGTACTACATTTACACATGTTTTTACTGCTTCAACAACAAGTTATAATTTTACAGTAAAAGCCTTTGATATATCTGGAAACTTGTCTGAGGCGAGTAATGTTGTAGTTTGCGACAATACTTCTCCAGCTATTGTTGAAAATATGGAAGTTATTTCTAAAACAGCTTCAAAGATTAACTTGAGTTGGACTGAACCAGAAGATAATGTTGGAGTTGCTTTGTATCAGGTTTATAGAGGTGACAGTAGAATAGGAACGACTAAAGATACAAGCTTTAATGATACAGCGTTGTTGCCTGAAACAGACTATACTTACACTATAAGAGCAGTTGATGCTGCTGGAAATGTTTCAGAACCTAGTGTAGGCTTTAAAGTAAAAACAGAAGCAGATACTACCGCACCTACTGCACCACTGAATTTAGATCTATTAGTAAATTCTGATACAAGCATTACGCTTGCATGGACAGCTGCAACAGATGATGTAAAAGTAGCAGCATACCAAATTTATCGTGACGGAAACAAGTTGGGCACACCTACTAATATGACTAATTTCACTGATAGCGGCTTGGATCAAAATAAAACATATGTATATACAGTAAGAGCCATTGACTCTTCAGGAAATGAGTCAGAGGACAGTAAAGCTGTAATACTTGATAAAATTGCACCATCAAAGCCTGAAAATTTAGCGGTAACATCAAGAGGGGCAGATATAATCAGTATTACCTGGACTAAATCTACGGATAATGTAAAAGTTGCAGGGTATGAAGTATATCGTAATGGTAAAAAACTAGGAACTGTCACAGATACTACTTATACAGATAGAGGCTTACTACTAAATGAAACTTATATTTATACTGTAAAAGCATATGATGCATCAAAAAATATCTCAGAATTGAGTGAAAGCTTAGAAGTAACTACCACTTTAGATACTGAAGCACCATTAGCACCATCAGACCTTAATATATCTGCAAGAACAGGTTCTACAATAACGATTGTATGGACAGTTCCTACAGATAACACAGGAGTAGCAAAATATGAGATATATAGAAATGAAGTAAATATAGGTACGTCAATAACTAACTCATTTACTGATATTGAGCTTAAAGCTGGTACGACTTATTCGTATACAATAAAAGCTGTTGACGCTTCAGGAAACATCTCTAAGGCAAGTACGCCTTTTGATGCAATTCCATTAAAGCCTGAAATTGTAAAAGTATCTCCTTTGGATTTAGATGTGATAGGGGGCGCAGTTAGTCAGGAGTTAAGAGCTTACTTTAGTACAAGTGGTGCAAGGTCAGGAACAAAGGCTACATTTGAATATTCTATAGATGGAATTAACTGGACATCAATAACTGGCATTAAGAGTGGGCCAATAAAAGAAGATTCGACTATGCAGTATTTCTCATGTTTATGGGATTTGATTCCAATAAAAACAGGAAATTATTTGATACGTTATACAGTATACGATGCGGCAGATGCTACAGATATAAAAATTATAACTTGCGAGGTTGATAAGGATGCACCGTCAGCACCTAAAAATTTAAAAGCAGATTCTGCTTATGGTGATGTTCAGCTGTCATGGGAATTTTCTACTGAATCAGATGCAACAGGCTATAGGATTTACCGTGCTGAAAGTGAAAAAGGAATAAATATTCCTGAAAAGTTTATTCCCGTAGGTGAAATTGATAAAAGAACAGTATATGCCTTTAACGATAATTCTGTTAAATTAGGCAACACTTACTACTATAAAGTCACAGCACTGGATAAATTTAAGCAAGAGAGTCAATTCTCTAATATAGTAGAGGTTACGGTTGTAGAAGATAACATAAAACCTACTGTGATTTCCATAAGTCCAGCAAGCGGGAAAATAATCGGGTCAAGTACTACTTTAGTGGTTAAAGCTGAAGACAATGTTATGGTTGCAACTATCAAGTTACAACATTCTACAGACAATGGTGAAACGTGGGTTGATATTGCTTCTGTAAAAGCAGAGGGTACAGGTAAGGTTGAGTTTAAATGGACTACACCTGAAATTAATGGTGAGGTGTTGTTAAGAGCTTTTGCTGTTGACAAAGCAGGAAATGAAAGTGATGGTACTCCTCAGTGTAAATATATAATAGATAGGATGGGTCCAGCAAAAATTGAAGGACTCACTAAAGCTGAATATTCAAATAGTGTAATCTTAAGATGGAAAGATGTTGATGATAATGATTTCTCATATTTCCAAGTAGAACGTAAGGATTCACTAAATGGTGAGTTTAAAAGTGTTGGAACAGTAAATGATACTTTGGGAATGCAAATCAAAGGGTTAAGCTGTGATTCAACATATTGGTTTAGAGTAGTGGGATATGACAGATTAGGTAACAGGGGAACACCATCAGATGAAATTAAAGTAGTTACATTATCAGACTTGGTAGCTCCTGTAATTACTAGTATTGGACCTGCACCTGGATATTACAATAGTAAGATTGAACTAAGTGTAAATGTACAAGATAATATGGGAGTACAGACGTTTACCTTCCAGATATCTACTGATATGAGGGTCTGGAACGATATCATTACCATACAGCCAGAGGGTTCACCTGCACAAATTACACTGAATTATCAAATGGACATTTCGGGAATTGAAGAAGGAACTTATTATATAAGAGGCATAGCTACTGATAAGGTTGGAAACATAAACAACAATCCCGCCCTTGTACAATACATAATTGATCATACTTCACCGAAACAGCCTGAAAATATTAAGGCTACTCCTAGCTATACATACACTACGTTAGAATGGGATAGGGGTAGTGAAAGTGACTTACAATATTATAAAGTGTATCGAAGTACTGATGATAATGGATCTTATGCACTTGTAGCTGATAAGTTGTCTGCATTAGGTTATGTTGATAGAGATGTAACCTTTGGTACAGAATACTATTATAAGGTTACAGCTGTTGACAGGGCAGGGAATGAAAGTGTTGCTTCAGGTTCTGTAGGTTGTACTTTATTAGAAATAGTAGAGGATACAGAAAAACCAAAGATAATAACAATGTCACCAGCGATAGATTCAATACTTCCTGCTAATCCAACCATAGGACTATTGGTACAAGATAATTTCAAAGTAGCCAAGGTTACTTTAAAGTATAGGCTACAAGGAGAGTCAGACTCTGAGTGGAAATCCATAGGTGAATGTAGTGTTGGCAAATACAGTGAAATTGTTAGATTTTCATGGAATACTGCTGGATTATCTGATGGTAATTATACCATTAGGGCTTTAGTAGTAGATGAAGCAGGTAATGAAAGTGAACCAGCAGAGGCAAACTACAAGCTTAATATTGAGGCTCCAGCGCTACCGCAAGTCACAGCAGTTCCAGGGGATTTTAAGGTTGATCTTTCATGGACAAGTGGGGAAGAAAGTGATCTTGCAGGCTTCTTAATATATCGTAGTACCATTCCAAATAGTACTAGTGATTACACCTGTATTAATCAAACAAGAGGGTATTCCTACACTGATAATGAAGTACAAGCTGGAGAGACTTATTATTACATGGTTAGGGCTATGGATACCAGGGGTAATAATAGCTGGAGTAATGAAGTACAAGCTAATCCTACAGGTAATGACTTAGTATTACCTATAGCTGTAGCAGGTGAAGAGCAGACAGTTGTATTAGGTATGGAAGTAGAGCTAGATGGCAGAGGTTCTTATGATAATAATCAAATTGAAAGCTATGAGTGGGATTTCGGTGATGGGAATACCTCTTCAGCAGCTAGAACTACACATACATACGAAAAGGAAGGAACATATATCGTAACTCTTACTGTATATGATCCTGCAGGAAATGAAGGAACTAATACAACAAAGATTAATGTAGTGCCTGCCGATAAAGCTTGTGGTCTTGAAATAAAAGTCGTTGATGAGTCTAGCGGGGCTCCATTGGCAGATGCTAAAGTATTAGTTCAGTTTACAGATAATACAGTTAAGGAATTTATTTCAAATAGTCTAGGACTTGTTAAATTTGCTGGGGCTGAAGGAAATTATAAACTATTTGCTTATAAAAATGGCTATAATTCGGTTGAAGGAGAAGCTATTCTTCAGAGAGGTATTACTGTACAAGCTACACTTTCATTAAAAAACAGCCCAATTATAGTTGGTGATTTAAAAGTAAAAAGAATGACACTAGATGAGATTGTCAATGCAGGTATAGATGTTAATGCGATTGAAAACCAGTGGGTATATGAGTGCAACATAGTTTTAGGCTTTAGACCTTATAAATTTACTGTTAATGGAAATGGCGATATACTTAGCAGTGGTGGTTATGGTGGTGGTGGCGGTGGAGGTTGGAGCTATGGTGACTATGTTGTTTATCCAAAAGCAGTTACTTATCCGCAGCATCCAGAAGTACCACCAACTATTTATTACCTTGTCATACCTGCAGCAACTAGTTGGCTCAAGGAGTTTTTTGAAGTTAGTTTAGTTCTTCAAAATACTGCCGAGGCAGGTTCTCCGTTTACTGTTACAAACTCTACTGCAGAGCTGAAAACACCAGATGGATTAACTTTTATACCTTCTGATTTTTCTAGAAGTACATTGGTAAAAATAGGAGACATAAAATCAGGGGAGACTAAGGAAACTAAGTGGATTCTGAGAGGAGACAAAAAGGGAGAATATAAGCTTGAAGCTGAGTTTAATGGAATACTACAGCCTTTTGGAGAACAGATAAACGCAATTTACACAACCAAAGAATCTGTAAAGGTATGGGGCGAGGATGCTCTTGTAATGCATGTAAAAGCTGAAGATATTGCCTTTAAAGACGAACTTTACTTGGTAAAAATTGAACTTGAAAATGTTTCTGATACAGAACTCTATAATATTAGCTTCGAAGTAAAAGAAGGGTTAAACTATACCCTTTCACCAGACTGTTCAACTTCAATGACAGTTGAAAAAATCAAAGCAGGAGAAAAGATGGAATTTGAAATATGGTTAATTCCTAATTTCACAGGACAACTTGACTTAAGCAAATCATTCATTGCAAAGACAGGTGGAAATGCTACTATAAAAACAACACTTGAATCAATTCCTGCACCAAAGGCTCTGCTAAATGTAACTACCGAAGCAGAATATAAAGAGATTCAAGGCGATTACTATAGCTATGATATCATTGCTGATATTAGCAATTGGCGAGACAAGGCCGGAAATGTTAAAGCAGAGTTAGAGTGGACAGGAATTGAAGGAATAAAGGATATACAAATTTCTGGATCTAAGATACAAGAGCTAGGAGACGTTACATCCAACACAGAAAAACAAGTGATATGGAATGTTAAATTCAAGTCAGCTTCCAAAACTGCTACTTTAGACTACGTTATTAATGTCAGCGGTGAAAATGCGAGGAGCAAAAAAGCTAGTGGCACTATTAATGTGGGTGATGCTAAACTGGGTATTTTCTTATCATTCAAAGAAGCTACCTCACTTAGCACCAATCCAAAGATTAAATATTACACTATAAATGCAAAGGTTTATAATTCTGGAGGAGTTGCCAAAAACGGTAAAGCAGAGCTTAAGATACTATCTCATAAAAATGCTGAGAATGTGTACATCATATCTGATATAATACAAGAATTGGGAACTTTTGAGACTATATCTTCTGCTAGTTGGGATATTTGGATTAACGTTACGAATTTAGCTGATATTACAGAACTCAGTTATCAGGTAACGGCAAGCGCAGATAATGCTGAGAGTGTTACTGAGATTGGCGACTTAGAGGATGACTATGAATCTAATAATTTAATAAAAGGGGAATTCCAATATACTTCAGGTAAAAAAAGTCATTATGATGCAACCTTTTATTACAATGATAACTATTTTTCAAATAATTCGTCCATTTACAATCATAACCTTGGAACAATGTCATTGTGTTTTGCAATGTCTGCTTTTGGATGCAATTGTACTACTTATGGAAATCAAAGTATGCATGCAAAGGATTTGTTAGAAAAGGTAGGATTTGAAGAATTTGATACTAATCTCTGTTATCAAATAAAGCCTACAACAGATTCCATAGGGGTTTTGGCGGCAAATAAAAAAGTTAGATTTAATGGTGAGCAATATACCTTAATAGCAGTTGCTATCAGAGGTGGAGGATATGAACGTGAATGGTCAAGTAATTTTACAATAGGATTAACTGGGCAGCACCAAGGTTTTTCAAAAGCTAAGAGTGATGTATTGGCATATTTAAATACTTATATAGCAAACAAGGAGATTTCAGGGAATATTAAATTATGGATAACAGGTTTCAGTCGTGCAGCTGCAACAACTAACTTAGTTGCTGGCGCATTGAATGGAGGAGCATCTCTTGGAAGCACTGTAACTTTAAAGCCTTCTAACTTGTATGCATATTGCTTTGAAGCACCTGCTGGCGAATTAACCACAGAAGTTCAAAGCAAACCGACATACACTAACATTCATAATATAATCAACCTAAATGACCCAGTAACAAAGGTTGCACCAAAAGCCATGGGCTTCATGCGTTATGGTACAGACCATTATTTACCTTCTGTTTTAACAACTGAAGATTATTCTATTATAAAAGGTATTATGGTATATAACTACAAAAAATTAGAAGGTACAGGAGAATATATTGTTGATGACTTTAAAATGAAAAAAGTTGATTTAAATAAAAATGATAATTCACCGTGGGAATACGAAAAATCAATAATAATTGACGATAGATTTAATAAAACAACTCAAGCTGAGTTTTTGGATTCTCTAATAAATGACGTATCTAAGCAATTGTTAAAGTCACGTTTAAACTATGTAAATAAATATCAATCTGGTGTTCGTGAAATATTTAGTTCAAGGGAGGATGAAAAGTTTGAAGATTTCTTAAAGATATTGATGGAAAAGATTAAAAACAACAGTGTAGCTCTAATTTTAAGAAATGATAGAGAGAAATTAATAATGGAGTATGCAAGACAGAGTCAATTTGAATCTGGAGTTGATTGTGATATTTATGTAATTGAACAACTACTCAAAGATTTGTTAACGCCTCTATTTGTTTATGGAGTAACTAATTTAAATAAGACAGTTACAGCAGCCTATAACAGTGGAGGATTTGGTGCAGCGCACTACCCTGATCTTTGCCTTGCATGGATGATGGCAATGGATGATAATTACACACCATTTGCAAAACCATTATTTTCTTATGGCTCACATAGAACCGTTAAGGCTAATTGTCCAGTAGATGTTAATGTTTACAATAATTCTGGTGTTTTAGTAGCATCTATTAAGTCTGATGAACCTCAAGAAATAGCTGAAAGTAGTATTGTATCATCAGTGAATGAAGATGGAGAAAAAATCGTGTATCTTCCAGCGGATGCTGACTACAGGATTGAAATCGTTGCTACAGACGATGGTAAAGTTAATTATTCGGTAAGTGAATATAATTCTAGTGTAGGAGATGTTACAAGAATAATTAATTATTATGATGTCGATATCAAAAAGGATGACGTTTTAACAAGTGAAATTCCAGCCTTTAGTAGCAGTGAATTAGAAGATTCTTCAGAAAATGGTTCTTCTGTAGAGTACACTTTAAAGTCAACAGAAGGTGAAGTGATTGTACCTGATGCAGAACTATCTGGAACAGCGGCGGCAGAAGCGTTCTACATTGTTGATGTCCTTGCAAATAATGATAAGTATGGTGTCGTTACTGGACAGGGAATACGTCAATTAGGAGAATTTGCTAAAGTAACAGCGCAGCCTTATATTGGGTATAAATTCTCTGGCTGGTACGCAGACAATGAATGTGTATCTACAGATACTGAATATCGTTTCTGTGTAACAAAAGATGAAACACTTATTGCTAAGTTTAATATGGTTGATCCAACTGTAGTAGATACTTTTGAGTATGATGGAAGCGATTATATGCTTAATGCTGTTTGGGGATTAAATAACACTACAGGCAGTGCAATAACGCTAGAATTAACAGATGATAGTAATAGATACTTGGGGAAAAATGGCTTAGCATTTAACTACTCTTTGACATCCTCCAATGGATATGTTGGCATTACAAAGTCAATGGATGGTGCGGATTGGTCAGACAAGAATGCAATACAATTATGGACAAAGCCAGATGGTCAAAAACAAGATGTTGTTGTTCAAATTACATCAGCAGGAAATGTATTTGAAGTCAACCTCAATGATTATGCTGAGTATTTGGATTCAACAGAGCCTGTTTTAGTAACTATTCCATTCTCAAGCTTTGTTGGTAAAGATGACAGTACAGCAGTATTTGACCCAACGTCGATTGACAGCTTTGGCTTAGGTTGTAAATCAATAGTACCTGATTATGTAGATGCAGATACTTATAAATTGGATTCTGTTATCTATTATGATGAGGTTAAGGCAGTTTCGTCAGATGTAAGTAAAGTTACATTCAAAACATTAACATCAACAATTAAACCTGGTGATGTTAATGATGATGGTGCCGTTGATTCAATTGACTATGCATTATTAAAAATGTATTTACTGAAAGAAAGTGTTAAAATAAATTTAAAGAATGCTGATTTTGACCAAGATGGAAGTGTTGACTCAATTGACTATGCAAAGCTAAATATGTTTTTGCTTAGATAGCAAGACTTATTCGGTTTAGTATAATGAAAGAACTCTTAAAAAACAGAAGAAAGGTTGTAATGGAGCTAAGGTACGGTTTGCAAAACGAAACAAGCAGAACCCAGAGAGAATTGCAAAAAAGGGCTTGGGATTTTTAGAACCTACATATCTAGAATTAAAAAGAAAGCAATGCTGAAATTTTGGGTGATATTTGAATAAAAGATAGCTGTGGAATTTTATGCAATTCTGTTATATTATTCTACGGCTATTCTTTTTGTTGGCATAACTATACAAAATAAGTTGACTTAGGGCATATTTGATGAATTACCCCCCTTTTCTGAATTGATGAGCGAAGCCGCAAATACTTTGACTTCTTTTTAGGTAAAATTATTTCTTATAATGATAAAGTAATGGGATGAGGGAGCCGGTGTTGAGTAAAGGAAAAAGAACATTTTTAGAAAGAAGCTGGGCTATTAAAGATATTAATCCAATGCCAACATAACCTGTGAGTTTTACTTTAGAGTATATTTTACTGATAAAGTTATTTATTCGGAACTTTTTAAGTGAATAATTAGAAATGCCTCCTTAATAACCTAAGTATTTACACAATTTGATTATAATGTATTATTTTATGAGTATGTGTATACCACAAAATTATAAATTGATTTAGAGAGGAAAATTTTGTATGAACTCAAAAAAATACATATTGTTATTATTGTCTTTTATTATGGTTGTATCTGCTTTTATTATGGATATACCTTCTGCTAATGCTGCTATAGCAATTAAGGACATAGTTTGTACACAGACATCGGCATATGCCTTAAAAGAAGATGGGACAGTGTGGGCTTGGGGAGTTAATTCAAATGGACAGCTGGGAAATGGAACGATAAATAACAGTTTTATTCCTGTACAGGTAAAAGGGTTAAGTGGAGTAAAAGCAATATGTTGTACACAGATAACAGCATATGCCTTGAAAGAGGATGGAACAGCATGGGCATGGGGTGCTAATTCCTATGGCCAGCTGGGAAATGGAACTATAAATAATAGCTTTATTCCAGTACAGGTAAAAGTATAATTTTTAGGCATACCAAGAAACAAATATGAAATTTTTATCCAATATATAAGATGGATATCCGAGTATGTTTAAAATTATATCAGTTATTTATAACCTTGATTGGCTTGTGTTTTTTATACTATAAAGAAGTGGGT